>CBDVAD010000371.1:0-4038 GCA_965371875.1 uncultured bacterium | reverse complement strand
ATCATATTATTTTTACAGATAACGCTTACTACAGTTTTTTGGAGGAAGGGAAGATTTAGGAAAGAAGATGGAAGAGATTTTAGCTATTAGGCTGATAGGAAGAAATACTCAGTAATACTTCAGGCAAAAAATAAGGAACAAAAAACCAAATCACATTTCAATTTGAGCCATTAGAATGAGAGAATTGCTATCGGAGTAGTACCTCATTTAAAAAGTCATAGTACAAAGTGGAAGCAATTCCCCCATTATCATAAAGTTTGCTGCCATATGATTACAATCCATCAGCGTCTAACCAGATATTACAATATGAATCTCTACTCTAACCCAGAAAATTGGAGGCAGTCATATAATTTTCGAGCCCCATGATCTCCCTAACCTTGTTTTGGAGCACTGCAGTCAAAACATCCCGAATTGAAAGAATACCAAGCATTTGGCCGTCTTCCACAACAGGTAAGTGACGAAAATGATGTTCATCCATCAACGCCATGATTTGCTCGAGTGATGTATCCATTTTGACTGTGTACATGTCTTTGGTCATCAAATCTTTTACCATAGTTGTTTTTGCACATTTACCTATTAGTTCACCTTTTTCCAGGTAATCGCGCTCAGTGAAGATGCCAACTATTTTTTTGTTCTCTAAAACGAGAACAGCACCAACTTTAGAATCGGACATTACTTTCAAAGCGTCCAGAACAGTGTCGGTTGCTCCTACAGTTAATTTGCTTGCACCTTTCTTGGATTTGAGTAGATTACTGACGTTTGCCATTGTAGCTCTCCTTTGGTTGATTGATAGTACGATATCGTTAAACTGTCCTATCAAGGTTTATACCCGGCAATGCCGACTACTTTATTTTCACCTTTGCACTTGCATATGTCAAGCTCAATTTTTTTATACTAACTATATTTCAGTTTTAAGATATTTCGAGGTAAAAAATAAGTAAAATTTCTTCCTGGGAACTCGAACCAAGGCTGAAGAATGTTAAGATTACAAGGAGAATCAAAAACGCAGGTACAATTCTGGGAATAGAACTTCTGAACCATATTATTTTTACAGATAATGCTTACTATAGTTTTTTGGAGGAGGGGAAGATTTGAAGACTGTTCATCATAGAATACTGCTTCGAATCCATTAGTCTTACAGAAGGTTTCTACCCTCTTCCTTTGTATATCTACTGAGAAGTTATCTTTCTGATTTACTGTTGATACCCTTATGTAACATCCACACCTGTCCATGCAGTACTCCTTAAAGCTATTGTTACGTATAACTATGCTTTTGGGAGCGGTGGAATTTAAATATTTTTTATTAAAATAAATTTATATTTGTGGTTAACATATCTGTCCTGTATAATTATTTGTGACTTTAAGTTTCTAATAAACTTGCTTATTGCTTTTATCTGAAATAATTATTCCCGGAGGAACAATTATGTTTATGGATATTTTTAACACCCTATCAAATCGAATAGATACATATCATGATGAGGTTATTACAATTCAGACCAGCCTGACAGCAATACCAGCTCTTGGCCCTGAGAATGGAGGAGAGGGAGAGGCAAAAAAAGCTGAATATATTATGAAACTATTAAAAGAGATTAAATGTGATGACATACATTTTATTAAAGCTCCTGATGATCGTGTCCCAATCGGTTACAGGCCTAATATTCTTGCAATAATAAAAGGTAAATCTTCTGATAAAACTATCTGGATAATGTCCCATTTGGATATTGTTCCTGCAGGCAATACGGCTTTATGGAATTCTGATCCATATACAGTTGTTGAAAAAGAGGGGAAACTCTATGGCCGGGGAACAGAAGATGATCAGCAGGGTTTTGTATCCGCTTTTCTTGCAGTTAAAGCTCTCCAGGAAGAAGGTATTATACCTGAATATAATGTTGGACTGGCAATAGTAGCCGATGAAGAGACAGGATCAAAGTACGGGATTGGATATGTTCTAAATAAATATCCGGATATGTTTAAATCCAATAATATAATTATTATCCCGGATTATGGTGATACTGAGGGGCTTGGAATTGAGGTAACAGAAAAATCAGTTATGTGGGTTAAATTTTATGTCAAAGGTAAAACAACCCATGGATCAACACCTGAAGATGGAATTAATGCTCACAAAGCAGGAGCCTATCTGATTGTCAAACTTGATCAGCTTTATAAAACCTATAATAACAAAGATAAACTTTACTCCCCTCCCATCTCGACTTTTGAGCCTACTAAAAAAGAGATTGATGTTGAGAATATAGGAACTATTCCAGGTCAGGACACTTTCTATTTCGACTGCCGTATCCTCCCCTCATATGACATTGAGGATGTAAAAAAAAGTATAAGGGTCTATTGTGATGAAATAGAATCCCAATTTGGTGTTACAGTTGATATTAGTTATATTTATGCAGAATCAGCACCACCTCCAACTCCGGCTGACACCCCGGCTGCAGAAGCTATAAAGGACGCAGTAAAAATGATAACTGGTAAAGATACATATACACTTGGAAGCGGAGGCGCTACAGTTGCTGCATGGTTCCGGGATCTTAACCTCCCTGCTGTCTGTTGGTGCACCGTAGATAAGACACTTCATAAGCCTAATGAATATTGTGTAATCGACAATGTACTAAAAGATGCCCGTGTTTTTGCTCATATCTTTTTGCAGAAATAAAAAAGTATATTAGATGTGTACACAAACTTAATTTCAAACCCACTCTTTACATCAAAAAAACTCCTTATACAACCCCATCCATACAGCAGATATCCCCATGGGAATCATTGACCTCTATTATTATCGCTCATAATCATCCCTCAGGAAATATAGAACCAAGTCAGGAAGATATGGAGATTACAAGAAGAATTAAAAATGCAGGAGTAATTCTTGGAATAGAACTTTTAGATCATATTATTTTTACAGATAACGCTTACTACAGTTTTTTGGAGGAGGGGAAGATTTGATTCAGTTGACAGTTAGCAGTTGACAGTTATCAGGATAGATTAATTATCGGAATGTATTTTATAATGGAGGAATGAAGAAGATGGGATTAGAGAAAGAAAAATCTGACCATAAGTTCACATACAGGGAGTACTGCTCCTGGCCGGATGATGAGCGTTGGGAACTGATTGACGGTGTGGCTTATGACATGTGTGCAGCACCAGTAAGAAAACATCAGGAGTTAAGCTTTGAATTAGCTGGTCTTATTAGAGAATATCTTAAGAGAAAAGATTGTCAGGCTTATACAGCACCATTTGATGTTTTTTTTCCAGATTATATTGATCAGGATACAGATGATATTTCTACGGTTGTTCAACCGGATCTATCAGTTATTTGTAATCCGGTAAAATTAATTGATAAAGGGTGCTATGGCGCTCCGGATTTAATTATCGAGATACTATCCCCATCTACTTCGAAAAAAGACCTTAATGAGAAATTCCAGCTCTACGAGAAGAATGGTGTTAAGGAGTACTGGGTTGTTGATCCGGGTAATAAGTTTATTCAGGTTTTTCATTTGCTTACAGAAGGTAAAAACTCAGGGGAATATGATGAGGGAACTTTAGTGCCTCCTGCTAACTGGAGAGAAGATAAAAACACTATTGCCGAGTCTGTTGTACTTAAAGGGTTTCAGGTGGATGTCAAGGAACTTTTTGATTCATTGGGATAGTATCCCCACAAACACCCTTAACACTGGTATTATTCAGTTATAAACTCTATCGTTTTACTTATTGAATCATTCGAATCATTACCTATCCAAAATAAGTGTCCCCATTCATTATTCAATTCGACAAGCTTTGAATTCTCAATCATTTTGTTTGAGTGTAAAGCATGTTCAAATGGAACGCTATTATCATTTTTGCTATGAATTATAAGGGTCGGGCATTTTATTTTAGAAATTACATCATGATCGATATTTTGGTCAATAT
Source organism: uncultured bacterium (assembly GCA_965371875.1). Classification (GTDB taxonomy): domain Bacteria; phylum Spirochaetota; class Spirochaetia; order B11-G9; family B11-G9; genus JAJRQE01. The sequence goes on along the minus strand of CBDVAD010000371.1, from coordinate 126 downwards.
CATTAATAAATCCCGTTCCTGATCTAAAATTTTTAAACATTGACAGCAACTTTTTTATATCTTCTTTTATTAGTTTATGGGGTAGGTTAGTTGTGAACTGTGGATAAAAGTTTTTTGCAATCAAAT
>CBDVAD010000370.1:0-4048 GCA_965371875.1 uncultured bacterium | reverse complement strand
AAGAGCTCCCCCTTCGTTTGCGAAACCCGCCCTGTATACATCAGCGTTAATAATTGGCTCTTTTAACTCAGTACCAATCAGAGACCATGTTCCGGAAGAGATAAATAGAAAATCATCACTCATCGCAGGAACCGAAACAACTGCAGATGCCGTATCATGAGAAGGAATACTTACAAAGGGGCATATATTTACCTTTAAAGAATCTGCAATATTCTGCTTCAGATTACCGTAGATCTCTCCATGTTTTGTAAGGGGGGGAAATAAGGGGGGGGTAAGCTCAAAATGATCAATTACCTCTGATGAGTATGACCAGTCTCTCATGTTCAGAATTTGCGTTGTGCTCGCAATAGTTGGTTCACCGCAGATTTCACCTGTGAAAAGCCATGCAAGCAGATCAGGAATTAACAGAAAGTGTTCTGCTTCTTTGTAATACTCTGGTAGATATTCTCTTATTCCAAGAAGCTGATAGAGAGAATTCATGGGATGATCAAGAATACCTGTTGCCTCAAATATTTTATTCTTCTCTGCTTTGGTAAGATCTTTAAGAACCGTTTCTCCAAAAGTATTTCTATAACATAAAGGGTTACCCAAAAGCTGCATGGACTTACCTAAAAGTCCAAAATCTATTCCCCATGTAGATATACCTATAGATTCAACAGAACCGTATTCAAGATAAGCCTTCTGAAGGCCAATCTGTAACTCCCGAAAAATATAAAGAATATCCCAGTAGAATATGCCATTAACATTGATTGCCTCGTTAGGTACCTGATGTATCAGTTTTGTTTCGATCTTTTCCCCATCGAAAAGGCCGGATAAAACCCGGATGGAAGAGTTTCCACAGTCAAAAGCTACAAAGTTTTTTTTGTTTCCCATTACTTCCCCTTCCATCAAAGTTTTTCTATTCTGATTTCTCCACACTAAGTCTCAGAAGATCCCGCTGTTCTATTATAAAATGACTTATCATTGCCCCTATCATTATCAAACCCCATAAAGCCACTGTCAAAAAAGCACTTACTCCAAGAAGATTTAATCCGAGAGACATTACCTGTAAAATGATAAGAGACAGAACAAGTCCCTTCACCCGACCAAAGCCTCCTTCACTCTTTATACCTCCAAGTACAGCCGCCAGAATTGTAACTAACAAATAAGATTCACCGTATCCGGCTTTTGCAGAATTAAAACGGGACATCATAATTATCGCAGCCACACCACTAAGAAGACCGGAAATCATATATGTCTTTATAATAACCTTTCCATTGTTAACACCTGAAAAAAGTGTCGCGATCGGGTTGGAACCGAACATAAAAATGTTAAATCCTGTTGCAGTGTGGTTCAGGTAGGATGCCATCAAAAAAGCACAGACGGCAAATATTATCAAAGGCATTGGTATTCCTACTACCTTCCCATTTCCGATAAACCTGATAAAATCCGGCATTCCGGAAATTACATAACCTCTTGTTATAATAAAGGCCAGTCCCTGCAAAAGCTTCATGGTTCCGAGAGTAGCCAGTATAGGAGGAATATTTATTACAGATATTAGAACACCGTTAAATAATCCCACTAAAACAGATACCCCAAGGGCAGCAATTATTGCGATCATAATTATCCAAATATCAGCAGATACCGGAGCTTCCGGAACAACCCAGGTTGTAAGAATAAGAGCAGCAGTAATTGCAGATATATTTGTTGTTGCAATTATGGAAAGATTGATACCGCCAGTCAGCATAGAGATCATCATTGCAAGAGACAACAGACCCAGTTCCGGCAGTTGAAATGCCATTCCCTGAAAAGCTTCAATTCTAAGAAAATGTCCAGGACTTAATACAGACATCAGGACAATGACTCCTGCAAGAATTAAACTTAGAACCTTCATTTCATTGTCCATGGATATTCTTAATTTTACCATTAGTAAGTTTCCTCCAGGATATCAATTACGGAGGTTTTTCTGGATTTTATTTTACTCTGATATGAACTAAAGCCTATGCTTACCAGAATTACAACTCCTACCAAAAACTGAAACCAGACTGCCGGAACTGCCATTAGTGTCATTCCGTTCCTGAGTATAGCAAGTAGAGCCACTCCTAATATTGCCCCGAAAACACTCCCCTTACCTCCTGCGAGACTTGCACCGCCAAGAACAACAGCGGCAATTACATCCAGTTCTTTTCCGACAATTGAATTAGGGGCAACTGTCTGAACCAGCAAAGCCTGTACGACTCCGGCAATACCGGAAAGAAACCCCATGAATGAATAAACAAATGTTTCGGTAAGAAAAATATTAAAACCAACCCTTAGGGAGGACTTCCTGTCGCCTCCCAGAGCATAGATACTTCGTCCAAGAATAGTATATTTAAGAATTACTACAGCACTTATTACCACCAGAATCCAGATAAAGGTAACCACAGATAATCCATAAGGGATACCATTGCTGTTATAAAAAGTAAGAAGCCTAATTTCTGCAAACTTTCTAAACCAGTCAGGAAGGGAATAGATCCACTTCCCGCCTGTAAACACAATTAAAAAACCATAGTAGATATTCATAGTTGCGATGGTTGTAATTATAGATGGAATTCGGAAATAATAAATCAACAAACCGTTAATCATTCCCAGGAGAGTACCTATAATAACTGAAATTGCCAGAGCCGTAAAAATGTTTCCACCGAAGCGTATAATAAAAAGAGCCATAATATACTGCCCAACAGTTGCAATAGCCGCAAAGGAAATATCTATCCCCCCGGAGACAAGAACCAAAAGCATACCAATTGCCATAATACCCACAAAGGAATTACTCTTCAGCATATCAAACATATTCTCAGCTGTCATAAAATTCGAATTTATTGAAGTTATAATAATTGAGAGTAGTAGTATTATTAGAACCAGGTAAGTTTCATGATACTGAAACAGTTTTTTCATTTACAACTCCTTAGGTTGCATAGCCGAGCAGGGACGAAGTCCCGACCAGGCAGGTTGCATAGCCGAGCAGGGACGAAGTCCCGACCAGGCAGGTTGCATAGCCGAGCAGGGACGGAGTCCCGACCAGGCCTAAACGGATGATTCGAGACATTCAAGTATCTCTTCTTCTGTTGCTTCATCTGTAACAAACTCCGAGCTTATTCTTCCCCGATTCATCACAATAACCCGATGACAGCTGTTAAGCACTTCAGGGACTTCGTCTGAAATAATTATTACACCCAGCCCCTCTGCTGCCAGCTGCTTTATTGATTCATGAATACTGCCCTTGGCGGCTACATCTATACCGACTGTAGGCCCGTCAAGGATAAGAAGTTTTGGTTCTGTTGCCACCCATTTAGCCAAAACAACACGCTGCTGGTTGCCTCCGGAAAGTGTGGCGACAGGTGCATCTACTGAAGGGACTTTTATGCTGAATTTTTTAACAAGATCTGAAATTTTATCAGATTTCTCTTTATGGTCTATTAATCCCAGTTTCTTCAGGAGTCTTCCGATTATAGTAATTACAGTATTCTTTGAGACAGCCTGCTCCATAACAAGTCCCTGAACAAGCCTGTTCTCCGGTACATAGGCAATTCCAAGACCTACTGCTTTAGTCACAGAGTTCAGTACCATCTCTTTCCCGTTTATCTTTATTATCCCACTGTCAGCCGGATTCATTCCAAAGAGAGAGAGCGCCAGCTCAGTTCTGCCGGATCCAAGAAGACCGGTAATACCCAGAATCTCTCCAGGGTAAAGTTTTAGAGTGATATCTTTAAAATTATCTTTTTTCGACAGGTTTTCTATCTCGAGAAGTGGTTTATCTCTGGATATTAGCGCCCCGGCCTTTGAATATTCAAAATTAGCACCTGTCATAAAAAACTCAATCTTTTTACTATCCAGATCAGCTGCCGGATAAGATCCGATTTTCAAACCATCTCTCAGAATAGTTACCCTTTCTGCTATCTGCATAACTTCATTAAGTTTATGGCTGACAAACAGGGTAGCAATTCCTTTCTCCCTTAGATCGGTCACAACTCTAAAGAGTGCGGCTACCTCCCGACTGGTAAGGGCAGTAGTTGGTTCATCCATAATCAAT
>CBDVAD010000369.1:0-4054 GCA_965371875.1 uncultured bacterium | reverse complement strand
TATATCGCACCTTTGGGAGGGACCATGATATCCAATAATGCCTATGATTTATTAATGCGGGCAAGGGATTTTTATACTCAAAAACAAATAGCTGATATTTTTGAAGTTGATGTAAGAACCGTTCGTCGCTGGGAAGTCCGGCAACCGCCACCACCTCCCTATTTAACTGATACAATACGACAAAGGTTACTCCCTCTGGTAGAACAACTTCCTCCCAAAGACGGGAAATTTACATTTATAGATTTGTTTGCCGGAATTGGTGGTATTCGCATGGGGTTTGAAAAATATGGAGGGCATTGTGTTTTCACCAGCGAATGGAACAGATTTGCCCAAAAAACGTATTTTGAGAATTTTCCACAGACTTCTGATCATCTTTTTGCTGGTGACATAACAATGATTGATGCAAAGGATATTCCTGATTTTGATGTATTGTTGGCAGGGTTCCCCTGTCAACCTTTCAGTATTGCAGGGGTGTCAAAAAAAAATAGCTTGGGCAGAAAACATGGCTTTGAAGATGCGACTCAGGGAACTTTATTTTTTGATGTTGCCAGAATAATTGCTGAAAAACGTCCAAAGGCTTTTCTTCTTGAAAATGTAAAAAACCTTGTATCCCATGACAAGGGAAATACATTCCGGGTTATCCTGAAAACTCTGGAAGAGGAATTAGGTTATCATATTCAGTATAAGGTTATTGATGGTAAGCATTTTGTACCTCAGCACAGGGAACGTATATTAATTGTGGGATATCGAGACCGGAATGACTTTTCTTTCGATATGCTAAATCTTCCTGAAAAAGGAATGAAAAAACTTTCAACAATACTGCATCCCCAGAATGGATCAGAACATTCAGAAGAACCATACACAACTGGAGAAAATGCTGTTGTAAATGAGAAATATACACTTACACAGAAATTGTGGGATTATTTACAGGCATATGCAGAAAAACATAGAAAGGCAGGTAACGGGTTTGGGTATGGTATGGTTAACGAAGACTCGGTTGCTAGAACATTATCTGCCCGGTATTACAAGGATGGTTCTGAAATTCTTGTATCCAGAGGTGAAAATAAACGCCCCAGAAGATTAACTCCCCGTGAATGTGCCCGTCTTATGGGCTTCCCTGATGATTATAAAATTCCCGTAAGTGATACACAGGCGTACAGGCAATTTGGAAACAGTGTTGTTGTTCCTGTAATGGAAGAAGTTGCCCGCGTAATGGTTCCTCTGCTTGGTATTGAGCAAAAAGATGAAGTAAAAGAAGCAGACGTAGTGTATGCATAATGGATGTTGTAGATAAAGAAACCAGAAGCCGTATGATGTCCGGTATTCGGGGAAAGAATACAAAACCGGAAATGATTATCCGAAGTCTGCTTCATAAGGATGGTTTCAGGTACAGGATTCACGTAAAAGATTTACCCGGGAAACCGGATCTTGTATTAAAAAAATACAATGCAGTGATTTTTGTTCATGGGTGTTTCTGGCATCGGCATGATTGCAGTTATTTTAAGTGGCCTAAAACAAGAACTGAATTCTGGGAAAAAAAGCTTAACGGAAATGTACAAAATGACAAGAGAAATGTTGAAAGCCTAAAAGGCATGAACTGGCGGATTTGCATTATTTGGGAATGTTCTGTGCGAGGAGCAAACAAGGATGTAAATGCTGTTAAAGATAAAGTTTCCCAATGGTTGAAAAGTGATAATGATTATCTGGAGGTTAGGTAATGAAAAAAGGGTATCTCTCACAGTACTTTGAAGAAGTCGCTGCAAAACCCCTGAAGGATGTTGAAGTGAACATACTTGTTTCTCATCAGCATGAATTTAACGGTGTGACAGGACTCCGTAAAATGTTGGGAGAGCCTAAGGGAAAGGTTAAATACGATACAAAATTTATCTATATGACCGACAATGATGATAATCCTTTAATTGAAGACGGTATACTAACCTGGTATGATGCGCGTGAAAAACATGCCACCCGAACAGAATACCGCCTATACTTTCCTTCAAATTCGGTATTGCAATGTGCCGCTACAGGAGACATTTTAATAATTGCAAAAAGACCTGATAATACGCTTCTGGCAATAATAGCTGAAAAAGAAACCACAATTGCCAGTCAGATTATATGGTTATTCGGAATCACGGATATTGAACATCCCGGCTTTTCCATAAGGGAAGAGCTGGAAACAGAGCAGGATAGAATTGAATTTGCATCAAGTTTGATTCTTGAAAGTATTGGTATTCAGATCGAAACGACAGAAGAAACCTATCTTGATGAAATGCTGGGCAAATTTGGAGAAAAATTCCCTACTACTCGCATATTTTCTGAATATGCACGTTCTACATTGACGGAAATAGATAGTGCCAATGATCCAGACAGTGTATTACTTGCCTATATGGAACGTGAAGAAATATTATTCAGGACTATGGAGAAGCATATTATTGGTGGGAGACTTAATCAGGGCTTTAACAATGATGTTGACAGTTTTCTTTCCTTTTCTCTGTCTGTTCAAAATCGAAGGAAAAGCCGGGCAGGTTTGGCCTTCGAAAATCATCTGGAATATATAATTCAAAGTCATAATATACAATATTCCCGTACTTCTGTTACGGAAAATAAATCAAAGCCTGATTTTATTTTTCCTGGAGAAACTCAATATCACGATAGAAATTTCAATGCTATCAACCTCACAATGCTTGGGGTAAAATCCTCTCTCAAGGATCGCTGGCGTCAGGTTCTGGCTGAAGCAGATCGAATAGAGGAAAAACATTTATTAACACTTGAAGCTGCCATCAGTACACAACAAACTGACGAAATGAATTCAAAAAAATTACAATTGGTTATTCCGAAAAAAATACATGCTTCATACTCGAAGAAACAGCAGGATTGGTTAATGAATGTAGAAAATTTTTTTGAATTGGTAAGAGAGCGACAGAAATCTGCTGGATTATAAGTAAATATTTTTTAATAAAGGTTTAAATAGGAATATTATGAGTAATATTAAGAAAATTGAAGAGAAAATAAAAATATTTGATCTTATTGAAGTAAATCTTACTAAAAGTGATTACATATGGGAAAAGATTTCGAAATATCTAAATGGTAAGTCTGATTCTGAAGACTATGAGATATTAGTACAGAAATTCTATAATGTAATACAGACTCTTCCTAAAATAGAAAATTGGATGCCATCCCCAGAAATTCATGAATTGTCCGAAGTAACTAAATTATTGATAGAGAATGATGAGATTGGTGATTGGGAATTTACAATTGACATGAACAAGAAGTTATTTCAACCAGAACAAGAAATCCGTCAATATAAATATTTAGTCAGAAAAAAAAGACATGAGATAATTAGAGAATATATAAAGCAATATTTAATTGAAATAGAAAAAGAAATAGAGAGGATATTAATAGATTATAAAGATGCTAAGAACAATTCTACTATTAAAGATGATGATATTGTTACTATAGTAAGAAACTCCAATCATATTGAGTTCTTAATTGGAAAAGCAAAATATCCAAAACGGTGGAGTGATTTTAAGAGGCATATTCATTTTCATTTGAAACAGGATTTTGAAGATATTAAAAAAAATGATCTCCCCGATATTTGGGGTAGTTTAAATGAGATCATTTATCATAAAGAAGAACCACTTCATATTGGTATTGAATCTTTAGATGATATTGAAGGAGAGGAAATCCCTTCAAAATTGGTAATAAAATCATTAAAATGGAATAATTTGAATGATGATAGCTTTGAGCGGATAATCTATAATTTAATTTCATCGACATCTAATTATGAAAATCCAAAATGGTTAACAAAAACTAGAGCTGCTGATAAAGGTAGAGATTTATCTGTTGATAAAATTGTGCATGACGACCTTGTTGATACCCAAAGATTTAAAGTCATTATTCAATGTAAACATTGGTTATCTAAAAGTCTAAATGTAGAAGACATAATAGTATCGAAAGAAAAAATCAAAAACCTGGAGCCACCTAAGATAGAGATTTTTATTTTAGTATGATTTGAAAACCCACCTCCTCTGGGGGTGGTCATGGGCTGATTGGC
>CBDVAD010000368.1:0-4055 GCA_965371875.1 uncultured bacterium | reverse complement strand
ATTATGAGGCACGATAAAGAAGCATTTGCTGCAGAAGCAATGAAAGCTGCATCTTCAGGAAATATGATAGGTGATTTTATCAGAACTCTCTACTTCTCCAGATACGCAGAAATTCTGACAGGTGATATTTCTAAAATCAAGAATACCATTGACCCCTTTACTGGATGTTTTGTCAGTAAAATTCCTATAACAACTGTACTCCTGCGATTCTGTATGAAGGCGGCAGACATATTTGAAGCAGGTAACGGAGAGACAGCCGCAGACTTCATGCTTCAGAGTTTCGAACGTCTGGAGAGATCAATAGAATTCGCCTATGGAGAGGAAGACCTTCTTCTCCAGGCATACAATAAAGACAGAGAGGGATGGAATCTGTTTTATGATATTCTGGATGGAATTGAAGATACTAATGTGATAAATTCAATTAAAAGAATGTCCATTCAGATTAATGCTGCGAGGATTTGTGCGGGATGCAAAGTATAAATAAATTAATTGGTTTTGTAATTCTCTGGATCTCAGTCAGTTTGGTGATTATCTCATGTCAGACTTTACCCTCTCTTCCAGATCTTGATTTCCGACAGGAAATGAGGAATTTTGTAATAAGCTTAAGTGATTATGCAAAGAATATTGACAGCAGCTTTATTATTATTCCGCAAAACGGTCAGGAACTTGTGACAAATAATGGTGAAGGAGACGGTATCCCCGACACATCCTACCTGGATGCCATTGATGCTGCGGGCAGAGAGAGTATGTTCTTTGGGTACTACAACGATGATGAAATAACCCCTGATGAAGACAGAGATCATTTACTGGCCCTTTGCCAGATATGTGAAACTAATAATGTAGAAATTCTTGCAACAGATTACTGTTCAACACAAAGCAAGATGCTTGATTCCTATAATGTAAACGAAGGATATAATTTCATATCTTTTGCTGCAGATCAGAGAGATTTAAATAATATTCCAAATTATCCTACCCCAATTCACAATGAAAATATTGATAATATTACTGATATTTCACTGGCTAAAAACTTTCTTTATTTAATTAATAGTGAAATTTATCCAACAAAACAGGATTTCATAACTGCTGTTTTGGGCACAAATTACGATGTCATAATAATGGACTTGTATCACAATGAAATAGTATACACAGCTAATGAAATAAATCAGCTAAAAACAAAAAACAATAACGGGTCCAGACTCGTTATCGCTTACATGAGCATAGGTGAAGCAGAAGATTATCGCTATTACTGGAATACTAATTGGAAAACAGGGGATCCAATCTGGCTCGATAAGGAAAACTCTGAATGGGCTGGAAACTATAAAGTAAGATACTGGGAACAGAGCTGGAAAGATATAATTTTTGGTAATAATGGTTCCTATCTAAAAAAAATCATCGATGCAGGTTTTGATGGTGTTTATCTGGATATTATAGATGGATTTGAATACTTCGAAGAGGAGTATTAGTGTCTTAGAAGCTCATGGTACTTCAAATCAGCTGTCTCAGCTTCATCTACAAGGCCCAGTTCAGAACAAGTATCCCTAAGATTAAACCATGCATCAGGGTCTGAATCGTCAATTTCCAGAGCTTTCTCAAAATAGATCTTTGCAGATAAAAAGTCCTTTTCTAAAAAATAGGTAACCCCGAGATTATTCCAGGCTAAAGCAAAATCAGAATCCATTTCCAGGGCTTTTTTATAGTAAGCTCTCGCTCCTTCTGAATCACCTATTTTGTCACATGCAAGTCCCAGCTGATTGAAAACTTCCGGCTCATCTGCCCCCTGTTTAACTGCTTCTTCCAGTGAGTAGGATGATTTTATAAACATTCCAGCTTTGTAGTAGACTATCCCCAGATTAAAATTTACAAGAGAGTTCCCCGGATTTTTCTTCCTGTATTTTAAAAGAAGCTTTATTGCAGATCGATAGCTGCCTGTCTGCATCAAACGATCAGCTTCAAGAAAACCAGCCTCTAAATCATCATAATTCATAGACTTAGTAATCATTAGTAATCAACCTCCAGTTTACTGGCCAGTGCCCTGAGAAATAATCCGACATCACTGACAATACCCACAGCCTGACCTGTCCCTCTATCGGATAACTTTGTAACTACAGATGGATTTATATCAATACACACAGTCTTCACCCAGGATGGAGTCATGTTTCCAGTTCCAATTGAATGAAGCATGGTAGAGAGCATTATAATCATGTCCGAATTTTTTATTATCTCTGCATATGCTGCTTGCGCTTTTATCATATCCATTTCAGTTTCCGGTAATGGTCCATCATCCCTGATTGAACCAGCCAGGCTATATGGTATATCAGCCTTGACAACCTCATACATAAGACCACATTTTAGTTCACCTGCTTCTATTGCATTTTTAATGGAACCATAATGGTTTACCTTATTTATTGCTCTCATATGATGATAATGACCACCAACAGCCTGTTTACCGGTCTCAAGATCCACTCCAAGAGAAGTACCATAGAAACAGGATTCTATATCATGTACTGCAATTGCATTACCACCTAAAAGACCATGAATCCAGCCATCCCGAATAAGTCCGGCAAGAGCACTGCCCCCGCCTGTATGTATAACAACAGGACCCGCTACTACTATGGCTTTTTTACCCTTCTCTTTTAATTGTTTTAGTTGATCAGCAATCTTCACAACAGCGATGTTATCACTCCTCTCTGAAGAAACATCATTGGACATAAAACCAAAACCTGAATCCCGTGTATCTGATGCAGGAGGAAATACACGGACAGACTCACTACCGCAAAGAACAGAATCTCCTTCTTTTATATCCCTCAGCTTTACACATTCAGGACTTGAATCACGGAGTACGATTACAGCATCCATACGCTGAAGATCTACTGGTACCCATTTTCCCTTAAGGAAAATCTCTGTTCGATGGTTGGAAGTGGAATAAAAGTCCTCAGGAACATTAGAATCCCTGGATGCCGGCTTAAAGATAGATTCTACTGCCCCTTTTTCATATGCTCCAAGCTCAGTAAGCCTGCTGGAGAGAATTTCAAGCTCTTCTGAATCCCTGCACTTGAGTATCAGTTCCAGTTTTGATTTCTCGTTTTTTTTCTTACCAATATCGAATGCAGTAACTTCATAATCAGCACCTTCATTCATAATAGTATTGAATATCTCAGACATAATACCTGAATCTATCAGATGTCCGGTAGAAATAAATGTTCGTGTGTTCATTCTTATATTCGTAAACCCAATAGGTAATTATGTAAAGAGGGAAAGTATCCGATAATAACTGCAGGAGCAAAAAATGAATAGAAATGTAAGTAATACTGCAAACTTCACTATTTCAGATAGAATTGAAATGGCTATTTCAAGAGGTATAACCTCAGAGCAAATCAGTGCTGTTCTTATGGCAGAAGCCGGGCTGGTAACAGCACCTGGAATAATAATCGATCAGGAAAGCATTGATACTCTGCTTAGCTCATATAGAAACTAATTTATCAGCTAATAGAGATAGAAATAGTTAAAGAGACTCCTGATACTGCTTAATGGTATTCTACAAGATTATCTTCAATTAATTTGTAATCACATTTTAAATTTGTTACTTTATAAGAAAGGATATTAGATTACTCATTTAGTATGGAGGGATCTCATGGATTGGGTTTCGTTTGTGAATTTTGAGAATCTTGAACGCAAATGTATGGGCTCTATCAGAAAAAAAGTTGATTTAAGTGAAAATAGAAAAGATCTGGAAAAGGCGTTTTCCTATAGTATTTCTACATTTCTTAATCAGGCATTTCGGCATGACTTATCATTTTCAAACGAGGACATTGTATTCAAACCTAATATGAAAGTGAAATATGTATTAAGTCAAAGATTGATGAACTCAAAAGAATTCATGGAAACATGGGAACATTCAAATCTTCCCCATTTTATTAATCAAGTTGCAGATACTACCTATCATAAATACATCCACCTGGGCAAACATGGGGAAAAGACAGTCAGAAAAATAAGGCAAACTGATAACAGAAGTCTTAAAATATTCTGATAATATCACTAATTTCTCAGGAGGGTAT
>CBDVAD010000367.1:0-4060 GCA_965371875.1 uncultured bacterium | reverse complement strand
ATCTATACTAAAAGATGTTACTTTTAGAGAATGTAATCTTAAAAAAACTGATTTTTACAATTCAAAGAGGGAAAATGTCAGTTTTAAATATTCAAACTATGAAGAAGCTCTCTTCTTTAGGGATCGTTGACTTATGCGGTGTTTTATAAATTTTTCTCTTATAGGTTTTTCAAATTCATATCTTATAGGCCCTGATGATGGAGGAGATGCCATTATTATTGATCCGGGAGAAATGAATATTAAACTTCTAAGGCTTATCGAGGATAATGATTTTTATCTGCGTCATATTCTTGTTACGCATAATCATAAGGCCCATATCAGTGGTATTCGAACGCTTTTAAAAATTTATGACGCAGAGATACACAGTGCTTCTGATCAAATCCTTACATTTCCATCGAATGTTATTGTTCCGGACAGCTTTATTAATCTTTCGGGGATTGAAGTTGAGATAATGGAGTTTTCCGGCCATTCGGACGATTCTCTGGTTTATAGAATAGGTAGAATGCTTTTTACCGGTGATACACTCTGCGCAGGGAACATTGGTGATGAAGATAATAGAGAAACAATGAAAATACTTAGTAAATCTGTTTCCGCAAAAATTAAAGAGATGGATGACTGTATACTTGTTTTCCCGGGGCATGGACCACCATCAACAATTAAAGCAGAAAAAGATTTTAATCCTGAATTAAGCTGATTAATGAAAAAATATCTTCTGAAGAACTGCTAAGTCTGTTAATTACTTTACTAAATCGTAATGGGATTGGTGCTGTAAAGGTACTGATTTTATCAATATCACCAGGCAGAATTAATGAAAGTATATATGCATGAAGCATAAGGCTTATATCGGGGAAAATTCCGGATTTTCGACCGTAAACAGAATCTCCCAGAATGGGATTCCCCAGGAACAGCATATGAACCCTTAACTGATGAGTTCTGCCTGTTTCAAGTTTTAAATGCAGAAGACTGAAATTATCCCAGGCCTTTATAACTTTATATATGGTTACAGCCTTTTTACCTCTTTTTTCCGAAACAGTAAATTTCTTTCTATTATTCTGATCTCTTGCAATAAAGGTTTCAATCCTTCCTTCAGACTTAACAGGAACTCCCTTCACTATGGCAAGATAACTTTTCTGCGCACTCTTATCTCTAAACTGGGATGAAAGAAATTCCAGAGCTTCAGGATTTTTAGCAGATATCAATACACCTGAAGTATCTTTATCCAGTCTATGTACTATTCCCGGCCTGATATCATCCAGGGGAAACTTATCTTTCATTTCCAGACAATGATACAATAGACCATGAACAAGAGTTCCTGTAAAATTACCGGCTCCGGGGTGAACAACCATTCTCTGGGGTTTATTAAGTACAATAGTATTACTGTCCTCATATATGATATCAAGCTCTATCTTTTCAGGAATAAGATTTAATGGGGCCAGGTGGTCATATTCAACGGTAATAATATCTCCGGAATTAAGTATTTTACTTAGTTTAATCTCTTTTCCTTTTAGCAGAACTCTGACATTTCGATTTTTTATTTGACTCCGCTTAAAAAGTCCCAGGTGATCTGCAATATAGCGATCAGCTCTAAGTTCCTCATCATCATCCAATTTAACTGTAAACGACTCAGATATATCTCTTTCACTCATTCCAGGGTTTTCCAAGGAGGTAGTCTGCAAAAGCTAAAACGGCGGACAGAGAGAGAGAAAAAGCAATTATCTGTAATTTTTCATCAGGTGTTCTTATAAGAGGTGTCTTGTTACCAAGAATAGCCGGTGCATAAATACTATCAAAATCATTGGATGCATACCTGTAGAAATCATACGAAAAACTGGTATAAAAGAAGGAAAATGGAATTGTCCCGAAAAATATTATTTCCCATCTCCTTAGATCCCGGGCCCACTGAGGGAATTCATCATCCTGATATGGTTCATATTCAGGAAGACTATCTCCGGAAAATAATGGAATAGTAAGGAAGATTATAAGAAGGAAGATTATAAGAAAGAATTTCATTTATAATTTCTGGCTCCAAAGAGAGATGTTCCTACACGAATTAAAGTGGAACCTTCCTCCACGGCTATTTCATAATCCCCGGACATACCCATGGAAAGACCTGTTATTCCAGCTTCAGGGAATTTGGTATTTACCTGATTTCGCAAAGATCTGAGGAAGCTGAAAGATCTTCTTATTGCAGTTTCATCATTTCCTAAAGGACCTATTGTCATCAAACCTTTAATATTTATATTTTCCATCTTTAAGATTTCTTCCAGTGTATGGAAAAAATCACTTTCATTCACAAATCCGCTTTTTGATTCCTCCCCTGAAGTATTGTATTCAAGATATATATCTATTGTCTTTGAAAATTCTGCACAAAATTTGTTTATCATTACAGCAATTTTAAGACGATCAACGGACTGGATACATGAAGAAACTTCTACTGCTTTTTTTACTTTATTCGATTGGAGATGACCAATAATATGAAGTTCTGCATCTTTATGGAAATCTGTAAACTTTTCTGTTGCTTCCTGTATACGATTTTCACCAAACAACCTGAATCCTGCATCATAAGCCGACTGAACAATATCCAGGCTTCTTGTTTTTGTAACAGCCATTATACGGACATCATTAGATTTCCTGCCGATCCTTTGTAGTGCATTTTCAACATTATTGCGTATCGTTGTGTAATTTTCTATCAATTCTGTCATTATTAAAACTTAACATATTTATTGGCTTCTCTCAAGATTGTCATCTGTATATTAATGGGCTATATTGCCATCATGACTAAATTAATAACTACTTTAACCTTGATGTTGCTTCTGGCAAGTCCACTCCATCTTATTGCCTCAGATATTATCCTGGATTATCTTTCAACTGAAGAAAGATCAACTCTATACTCTAAAGGTGAAATTAGCAGATATTTTTATGACAAAGATCAACCTGAATACCTGTTTAAAACTGTATTCAGTACTGAATTACTGGATGAATTCTCAAATATGGATATTTCCATTGGCGTTGAATCACTCTATTTACTTAAATACAGTGATCTGATTCCTGGTAATAGTGTTACACCCATTTCCATATACAATACATTGTTATCGATTAAAACAATGAAAGGTATTGAATATTACTCAAAGTCACGAAAAAAAATGAGAACTCTTTTTACAGAAAGCTATGAAATTATAAGTCCTGATGATCCCAGACCCGTAGCAGATCCGGTTATTCAAACAATTCCACAGATTATAAATCGTTATCTTCTGCAAACAGATAAAACTTTTGGGGAAAACATCTACAAAACTGTTTACAAATTTGACGGGTCTGCGATCTGGGTAAATATGATCAATACAACAAAAATGAAATATAAATTTATTCCAATGGTAAAACCCGGAAATATGAGTGTTAACCTCTTTATTTTGCCCATTAAAGATGGTTTGCTGTTTTATGGAGTAACTGCAGCAGAGACAGCTTCTTTTTTTGGTCTGGAGAAAACAAAAAAAGAATCATTTTATAACAGGATAAAGGCAATGTATAACTGGTTTTCTGACCAGTTAGAGGTGAATGTTCAATAAAGGTAAAAAATGAAAACATTAATATTTACTATTGCCCTGCTTACCGTCCCAATAATTCTCTTTGGAGAACCTGCTCCTGTTCTACTGGATTATTCCTATGAACATGACAGATGGATAACCCTTCCCAGGGATATTCAACTCGATTTTGCTGCATACACAGTAAGTTTTGATAGTGAAGATGATAATAATGGAGATGGAACACTTGATATATGGGGGATTCCGGAATGGGTTTCTTTTGAAATAAAAGAATTGATTACTGATCACCCATTGTCCAGTCGTCCTAAATGGATGACCGATACAAATCTTTTTGCAATGGGTATTGCTCCAAATGATGAATCCTACAGTGTTCAGGGAACCAATAACATGAGAGAGGTAAAAACAGATTACAGATTTGTTCGGGATCATATGTGCCCAAAAGATACAGCAGAACGAATAAGCAGGGATGCTGCATATAATACCCATATACTAATAAATGCCGTACCCCAGTTACAGTGGCA
>CBDVAD010000366.1:0-4062 GCA_965371875.1 uncultured bacterium | reverse complement strand
CAGAGTTTTTACCTCCAAAATACCAGGTTAGGATATAGTAAATTCCAATAATAAAAAATATTCCCAGAAGAAAAACATCAGCACCGTTATCAATATAATTACGTATAGAAATTCGTTCATCACTGCCAATATAGATCCTGGTCCATACTCCTCCAAGACGATCATGGAAATTTGAGATATGCATTGTAACTAAAAAGTTATCTTTAAAAGTTTTAAAATAAATTGTTCTGGGTTGATAATTACCCTGAGAGGTACTGCGATTAATTCCTGCTTTTCCATTTCTAAGTAACTCAACACCATCAATAAATAGTTTATATGCTGTTCCTACCTGATTTACTTTGAGACCGAACTTATTGATGCCCGGGGGAGTTTGTATTTCAAGCTGCATTGAGCAATAACCTGTGCTGTTTAAAGAAACATCATCAATAATAATATCTTTCCAAAGACCGGGTATATTAGCCATGAAAATATCAGGATCATGCCATTGAGGATCATCCGGTCCAAGGAACTGATTCCATACAAAACGCCATTTCCCTTCGATAGAAAAAATGCTTTTTGAAAAATCAACACTACTTAGATCGATAACACCTGCATGAGCGTCAGGTAATGAATGAACAGAATTTGAATTACTACATGATATTAAAGTAGAAACCAGGCAGACAAAGAGAATAAACCATGATTTTGATCTCTTTATCACCGCATCCCCTTTTTGTAATACCTGAATAAGATCCATAATAATTATAAACTTTAAATTTTTTGTCCAGTACAGATTTTATCAGGAAATTCCTCTTAAATCCACAACATATTTTAATTGATTTTTTAATTTTTTACTATTTTATGTTTATATAAAATATAATAATAGATATTGCGGTATTTATCAATATACTGCTTTTAATATTTGGTATCATGAAGTATACTTAATTGTCAGACAGGGGGAATGTATGAGTTCTAAAAATGTTGCGTACAGAAATGATGCTTTTTCAAAGGTTACAGGACGTGCCTATTATGTAGATGATTTTCGCTTCTATAATGAGGCAAGATGTATTCCTGTTTATTCAGGCTACGTTCATGCCGAACTAAACAGTATTAATTTTGAAGAAGCAGAAAAGTTTCCTGGAGTAATAAAAATCGTAACATGGAAGGATGTTCCCGGACAGATAAAATCCGGACAGATTTTTCAGGACTACAGTATACTTGTCCAGGATAAGATCCGGTATGAGGGAGATGTTGTTGCTCTTGTCATTGCCGAAACAGAAGAAATAGCAATTGAGGCTTCCGGGCTCATTACCTTTGACGTCGATGAACTGCCTATAGTGCTGGATTCTTTTGAAGCTATGCAGGACGGGGCACCCCTGATCAATGAAGAATTTACAAATAATATTATTTGTCACCATAAAGTCAGACGGGGGGATATTGATAAGGGATTTGATGAATGTGACATAATAATCGAAAGGGAATTTCATACACCTCTTGTAGAGCATGCTTATCTGGAAACAGAAGGATCTATCTGTATACCAAAACGAAATGGCGGTATAGAAGTTTACGGAAGTATGCAGCACCCTTTCAGCACCCGTAGATTTGTAAGTACCCACCTTGGAATGCCTATCTCGGAAATTGAAGTATTTTCACACCCTGTAGGTGGAAGTTTTGGGGGCAAGGACGATACTGCTGCAATGATTTGTGCAAGAACTGCACTTGCAGCAACTCTTATAAACCGTCCTGTAAGGATGATATATAACAGAGCATGGTCCATGAAGGAAAGCTATAAAAGGGTACCATATGACTTTAAATATAAGTACGGATTGACGAAAGACGGCTATATAAAAGCAGTAAACTGTTATGCATTGGCAAATTCAGGTGCCATTGCATCTACAACTCCCTGGTTAACATGGCGGTCAACCGCCCAAAGCTGTGGCCCTTATATGGTTCCAAATGTAAATACCGATATTTACGGAGTTGCAACCAACAACAGTTTCACAGGTGCATTCAGAGGTTTTGGAGCGCCTCAGAGTAACTTCGCAATAGAACAGATGATGGATATCTGTGCAGAAGAACTTGGAATGGATCCTATAGTTTTTAGAAAACAGAATGGTGTTGTTGATGGTTCTACTACTATTACCGGGCAGGTTCTGAATACCCATAAAGTTAGTTTGCATGAGGTAATAGATAAAGTTGTTGAAGCATCTGATTATTATGAAAAAATAAAAAAAAGTGATCATGGCACGGGTGATAAAGATAAATTCTATGGGATTGGACTTGCTTCGTCTTATCGCGGCTCAAGTATCGGCGCTGAAGGTATGGATTTTGCAAGCTGTACTGTAAACTGTCAATTTGACGGATCTATAGTACTTTCAACAGGTATCTTTGAAAATGGGCAGGGTGCCGAAAGTGCAATGAACATTATGCTTGCCGATCTTTTAGGTGTAAATATTGATCGAATTTTCTACACAACACCATCTACATCAAATATTCCGGACAGTGGAACTACAGTAGCTTCCAGGGGAACCCTTATGGGTGGAGGAGCTATTAAAGATGCAGTTGAAAAACTAAAACATATAATGACTCAAAATCTTTCAGACAAACTAAGATGTCTCCCAAGGGAAGTAGTTTTTAAAGACGATTATCTTGGGGGACGTGATGGCTACAAGCTGCCATGGGATGAAGCAGTAAGAATATTGCACTCCCGCAAGGAATTTCCATTTGCGTTTGGATATTTTCAGGCTCCGTCTGTTACATGGGATGAAGAAACCGGTCAGGGGGATGCTTATTTTACCTTTGTCTATAGCTGTCAGGCTGCTGAAGTTGAAGTTGATAGAAAAACTGGTAAGGTAAGGGTTCTGAAAGTTACTGCTGCCCATGATATTGGGAAGGCAATAAACAAAGAGATGGTAGAGGGACAGATTTTTGGTGGAATTGTACAGGGAATGGGTATGGCACTTATTGAAGATCTTATAATGGTAGACGGTCACATACAGCAAACTAATTTAAATAAATACAAAATTCCTAAAGCAACAGATATGCCTGATATGCAGGCAATAATTGTTGAAAATCCGGATCCAACTTCTCCGACAGGAGCAAAAGGAATTGGAGAACCTGCTCTTGAAATAACAGCACCTGCCATTGCAAATGCTGTATATAATGCTACTGGCTATAGAAGCTACTCAATGCCGATTAAAGTGCCTGTGGATAAAGAGTTATAAAACTATTTTAATTTTTTAGACGCTCAAGCCAGTTTGTGACATCAGCATCACTGGGCATTTTCCAGTCTCCCCTGGGTGATAGAGAAAGAGTACCAACTTTGGGGCCGTCAGGCAGTGCTGAACGCTTAAACTGCTGGGAAAAGAATCTTTTGTAGAAAGTTTTCAGCCATTTTAAGATAATTTTGCTGGAATACTTCCCGTCAAAAGCAATTTCAGCCAGAAAAAGGACCTTATCAGGGCTGAAGCCGCAGCGTATCGCATTAAACAGAAAAAAATCATGAAGCTTATATGGGCCAATAGTATCTTCAGTTTTTTGAACAATTTCTCCATTCTCCCCAGGGGGAAGCAGTTCAGGCGAAATAGGAGTATCTATAATATCCTCAAGTATTACAGAAGTATTTTTTGAAGCGATAGAGTTCGAATAATACTTAATAAGAAATTTTACCAGGGTTTTAGGAACTCCACTGTTAACAGAATACATAGACATATGATCACCATTATAGGTACACCAGCCAAGGGCAAGTTCTGAAAGATCACCTGTACCAATAACAAGTGCATTCAGCTGATTTGCCTTATCCATAAGAATCTGTGTTCTTTCCCTTGCCTGAGTATTTTCATATGTAATGTTATGTATTTTGCTATCATGACCAATATCTTTAAAATGCTGTAATGAGGCATTTGTAATATCAATCGACTCTAAAGACAGTTCAATTTCCTCACAAAGTTTTTCTACGTTTGTTTTTGTTCTGATTGTAGTTCCAAAACCAGGCATAGTTATACAATGGATACCGTTATAATCAAGATTCAGCTTTTTAAAAGCCTCAAGAATAACAAGAAGCGCAAGAGTAGAATCAAGTCCTCC
>CBDVAD010000365.1:0-4063 GCA_965371875.1 uncultured bacterium | reverse complement strand
TTTGTCATAGTAGGTTCCATCGCTGGCTGTTACATTCTGGGGTGGATTAAGAATTGTAAACACAGCATCACTATCGTCAGTTTTAACTGCAGTAGTGGCTGTGGTAATTTGTATTGTGTACTGATCTCCTCCGTAGGTAAGCAGTGGTGTACTCCATGTGTGACTACCCCCGCTGGCAGCGGCCTGAATAGTTGTAACCGGAGTTCCGCTGTCCAGCAGCTCGATACTAACATCACCGGCATAGTCCGGCTGCCAGGTGACCGTATTGTCACTCCCTGCGATAAATACCTCGCTGCCGTTGGGCAGAGACACGGTCACATCATGTACAATAACAAACGCATCACTGTAATTGGTGTCTGCCGTGTCTGTATTGGTTATTCGGATTGTATAATCATCGCCATTGGCCAGAGTACCGGGGAAAGCCCAATTGTAGGCACCGTCATTCAGTGCTCCCAGGACAATATCCTGAAGGTAAACATCATTCTTGTGGAGATAGAGATTGATATTGTTTTGGCTGTCCAGAAGTCCGGCCCAGGTTATTGAAACACTCTCGCCGTCCCCATAGATGCTACCCGCAGCGGGGGAGACAACATTTAGCTTTGTAATTGCAAATAAACCGTCGCTGTCGTCAAATACTACCGGATCTTTCACTGATTTGATACGCAGACCAAAATCACTTCCAGTGGTCTGATCGGTGGGAATTTGCCACACGTATTGGCCGGTATTAGGCGCATTCGCTTTGATTTTGGAGAAAAAGGAACCATCTTTCAAGAGTTCAATGACTAAATCTTCATCAAAGGACGCTTCCCATCGTATAGTTAGACTTGTCCCGGGGATGAGAATGTCACCTCCGTTGGGAGACAGGATACTGATTGTTTTCACCGTTGTCTTAATGCTGTCAAACAAATCATTCTTACACTGAACCAGGCTAATCAGCATAATTAGAATAATAATAAGAAAGAAAAATTTTAGTCGTCTGCCCATATCACTGTCTCCTCATCAATCTTGTTTGCCGCCCGTTCAGTGTTTTCCTGAGACTGGAGATAGGCATACCTGGTTGCAAGCTGGGGGTCAAGACGTTTAATAGTATCGAACAGGCCCTCTGCTTCTGTGAATCTGCTCAAGGCAATGTTTGTTTTCAGCAGAGCTAATAATGTATGAGTATCATAGGGGTCCTGCCGTTGGGCTCTTAGGTAATAATCCTGTGCTTTGACATAATTCTCTCTTAGAAAGTACAGATGACCCAGATTGATCAGTGCTTTTGAATACTCTTTCTGTGACAATATAGTCATGAACTCTTTTTCCGCCTCTTCGTATCTGCCAAATCTGGCATAGAGAAGGCCCAGATTGTTTCTCAAACGGATATTATCCGGATCAGCTGTTATCCTTTCCCGAATTTGGACCAGTTTTGGTTCAAACAGGAAGGCACGCAGCTTTGTCAATGAGGAGTGGAACAGGGTTCCCAATTGATCTTCATCAAGAGGATCGAGTGTTTCTTTTGAGCTTATAAATCCAACCGGTTCGTAGAGCTGCCATGCCTGGTGTATCGGAAAGAACTCAGCTTCGTCCTTTGGTCTGTATTTATGCCATTGGGCGGCACCTGTTTGCCAGGCTTCCAGGAACCCTTTATGTAATGCTGTAACTTCCACCGGAATCCACACTTTCTGATCTTCTACAAAGTAATTCTGTTTGGAGGTGAATATTCTCTCTGCTTCATTTGATGAGAGTGTCGGAGAAAATGCCATATAGATATGTCCGGGAATTGTAATAAAAGCTGTCTCGATTCCTACTGATTCCAGGAGAGAACAGTAGAGAATAGATAAATCATCACAATCTCCAGCCTTGTACAAAAGGGTTTGTCTGGGAAACTGAAGAAAATCAATCTGGTCCGAGTTTTCTGAATACTCGATATAGGGTGTTTTCGGGTCCGGAACATACTGAATATCGAATGTTCTTAATCCTTCCAGAAGCCCTATTGCAACTTTCAGTTCTGAAGGAAGTGAATCATTCCCTTCACCCCGGGTCATTCCGGCAATCCGCTTGGAAATGACCAGTATTTCCGGGTCTTTGGCGGTAATATAGGCTGCTGCTTTACGATCATCATCCCATGTCATGGCATTACGGTCATATATGCGTATACTGGCGGACTGTTCTGCTGTTTGCAGAGAATCCTGCTGACTATATTCGATTAAAATCTGTGCTGTCACTTTAGTTGATTCAGTGATTTCAAGTATGCTGTCGAAAAACAAAGCATTAAGAGAAATTCCTTTTTCCTCTCCCGGTTTAAGAGTTTCGATTAGAATACTTTTCTTGGCCTGCTCCATGAACTGGTTTACAAAGAAGGATACGGAAATATCGTTTAATGCTTCCCTGTCTTCATTTATAATTACGACTTCTCCCAGAGGATGATCGTCATAGTATTTGTAGAATACCGGGAATAGTGGAGGGATATCAATAGTTTTGATCTTAAGTCCCGGCGGACGCCTGGAACGGCCGAAATGATAGGAAGCACCTAAATCGATACTCAGGGAACTTAAAAGAGGATCAGTATCAGTAAAAAAATGATTGTACTGAACACCAAATCCAATTTCCAGAGCAGGACTAATATTATAGAGAAGTTCGACGCCGCCTTTTAAAAATGGGTTATTGCCGCTCCCACCCTCATGGGTGCCCAGATACCATCCACCAGTTACATAAACAGATGAGCTCAGTTTATTCGGCAGAGAAATTTGCATTTTAGGACCAACACTTAGAACAAAAAGATTTAAGTTCGTTTGGGCGAATGTGGGGACTATATTAAGATCGAACTCACTTCTGACTCCCCAGAGAGGTGTAAACAGGTACTCTCCCAATATAGAAGTGCCGAATCCCATTTTGTAATAATCAGTACTGTCCCCCAGGGGAATAAAAACTTTCGGATGCAGCGCCGCGGAGAATGAGGATTGACCGTATCCACCTGCTGAATACAATAAAACAAGAATAAATACAAATATAACTTTTCTCATATCTACCGGATTTCCTGATATTCTATTGCAGAGTCTTGTTTTCCTCTACATTGTCCGATCCTGTTGGCAGTATAATAATTATACCACACGATTGTGATAAATCAAGAACGTGGTACAAGATATAATAAAAATATGATCAGGAATAACAATTAATCTAAACTCTCATTCCTTTGTATTTTTATTTCCTACAGTATTCTTACAATCTCCGGCATCTCTTTCATTCTGTTTTTTCTTGAAAAAAGGAAATTAAATAAAAATCCTGAGCCCAGGCCTGTAAATCCTCCTGCAACCTGCAGGCCCTCACCTGCACCAGGTATTTTACCGGCAATCATGAACCCTGCTATAAAAAGTAAGAGAGGGAATATTAGAACTCTGAAGGCTGCAAGTATGGCTTTTGCTGATGATAGTTCCATTTCAATGAAAGCTCCTGTTTTGATAGGAAGTTCCCTTGTATTTACTGCTTCTATCAGCCTTTTCTTTCCACCTGAACTACAGCTTGCACAATTCCCTGAGCTGCAGCTCGATCCTGCATCGAACATTTCTACAGATATTTTATCATTATTAATTTCTTTAATTATTCCTGTTGTAGTCATAATAATCCCAATAGATATGAGTCAAAATTAGATTTGCACCTGAACTCATCATAGTATATAATCTAACTTGAATATACTCATTATTTAAACTTTAGTATACAAATCAGGTAAACTTAGGAGGCCTTTTTGTGTTTCAGAAACAGATCATGATGAGAAGGGTTATTTATTCCCTCATCCCGATCTTTCTTTTTTCTATTTATCTTTATGGCTGGCGTGTTATCGCCATTACAGCAGTAGTATTCGCTGCGGGTATTCTTACAGAATACCTGTTTATGAAACAAAGAAAACAGAAAGTATCCGAAGCTGTTTTAGTCAGCTGTGCTTTATATACACTATCAATGCCGCCAATGGTTCCATTGTGGATAGCCGCTATCGGCATAATATTCGGAATACTCTTTGGTAAGAGTATATATGGCGGTTTTGGCCGGAATGTTTTTAATCCTGCAATAGCCGGGCGTTTATTTA
>CBDVAD010000364.1:0-4065 GCA_965371875.1 uncultured bacterium | reverse complement strand
CTGGCAATTCTTCCGGTTATAATTATGTTTATTATCTTTTCAAAACAGCTTATTCGGGGCCTGACAGCAGGTTCTATTAAAAGCTGATTTTTCAGGAGGATATTTTGCGTGTAGGAATAATCGGCGCTGGAGTAATGGGAACTGTTCATGCAGAAGGCTGGGTTCAGACTGAGGCCTCTATTGAGGGTATTTATGATCTGAATTATGATCTGGCGGTCAGGCTGGCAAAGCAGGTAGATACGGAATGCTTTTCGGATTTAAATTCTCTTCTTAGCAGGGTGGATGTTGTTGATATCTGTGTTCCCACCCATCTCCATCATCCACTGGTAATGGAGATTGCACCTGCAGGTGTAGATATTATATGTGAAAAGCCTCTGGCCCGAACTATGGAACAAGGGAGAGAGATGATAAATATCTGCCGGACAAATCAGGTCCGGTTGATTCCCGCCCATGTTCTCCGTTTCTTTCCTGAATATACCATCGCCAGGGAGGCTGTCCTGAAAGGAGAGATTGGAAATCTTGCGTCCTTGAGATTCTCCCGGGAATCCTTCTGCCCTGAGAAAAAAACGGAGAACTGGTACCTGGATTATGAGAAATCCGGGGGGATCATCCTGGACCTTATGCTTCATGATATCGATTTTGCCCGTTGGATGGCCGGAGAAGTAAAGAGTGTCTATGCTAAAAGTATAAGGAAGGAGAATCCAGGTGTCCCATTCGATCATGCGTTGGTAATCCTGGAACATACGAATGGGGTTATAAGCCATATAGAAGGGTCATGGGCTTATCCTCCTCCGGAGTTCCACACCCGGTTTGAATGGGCCGGAACAGGAGGGGTTATCCGATTTTCCTCTGATGATTCAACCCCCATTCATCTGCATAAACACCAGAGCCCGGGTAAGGAACGGGCCGAAGTTGCCACTCCATCAAGTCCCATGGATGAAAGTCCCTATCTGACAGAGCTCAAGGCTTTTACTGCAGCAATAAAAGAGGGTGCTTCACTGCCGGTAACAGCAGAGGATGCCCTGGCAGCCCTTCAAATTGCTCTTGCAGCCATTGAATCGGCAGGTTCAGGAGAGTCTGTAATAATAGACCCTATCAGGGAGAATGCAATATGAAAACAGGAATAGTGAGTTTTGCACATCTTCATGCCAATGCATATATCAGTCACCTCCTATCTATGAAGGAGGTCGAGTTTATTGGAATATATGATGATGACCTTCCCCGCGGCCGTGCTGCTGCCGAATCGTACTGTGTACCTTTCTTTGATTCACTGGAAGCTTTCTTCGATACCGGAGTGGAGGCTGTTGTCTTATGCAGTGAGAACTCCCGGCACCGGTTTTTTGTAGAAAAAGCTGCCAGGGCGGGTTGTGCTGTTCTCTGTGAAAAACCTCTGGCAACAACAATAGAAGATGGGGCCGCTATGGTAGAAATCTGCCGAAGCCATTCTGTTCCACTTATGACCGCCTTTCCGGTCCGGTATTCTCCACCTGTGAAAGAGAGTTTTCAGCGGGTGAGGGAAGGAGATCTTGGAAATGTTTACTGTGTCTCTGGAAAAAATCAGGGTCAGATGCCGAAGCGGCACAGGGAATGGTTCGTAGACAAAGAACTTGCAGGAGGGGGGGCCATGACGGATCATATTGTTCATCTGGCGGATCTTCTCCGGTGGATATTAGATGATGAAGTTACTGATGTCTATGCCAGGGCAAATAACATCCTGTATGATGGAGAGGTCGATGTGGAAACCGCTGGCATGGTGATGCTTACTTTTAAAAGTGGACGGTTTGCTTCTATTGATTGCAGCTGGTCTTTTCCACTCCATTATCCTACATGGGGGGGATTGTCCTTCGAGTTAATCGGGGAGAAGGCAATTCTCAATGTGGATGCCTTTCGGCAGAATATGACTGTCTATGGCGGCAGGGAACAGCACTCGAGGTTAATCCCCTGGGGGTCCGACGCAGACGCCCTGATGCTGGCTGATTTTATCCGATCGGTAGAGAATGGTACCCCGGTATCCATCACTGGAGAAGATGGTCTTAGAGCCGTGGAAATAGTAGAAGCGGCATACCGATCCTTGGAATCAGGAAAGCCGGAAAAAATCCGCTCGATGAAATCCTGACAAACAGACAATATTTCGAAGTATTATAATAACAATTGAGTAATAAATCCAAATATGGGAATATTAGCATCAATATAAAACTTCACTGAACGTTCATAATATGTTTACACTTTTACTGTAGATTGTATTAATAGTAAACTGCAGGTGCTCTCCTCAATACAATTGCTGCACAATCACTCGGAGAGCGATGTTTCCGGTTATCGAGTTTTTTGCTTTGCAAAATGTATCGGGATAATTGATGATATTGTATATAACAACATTAGGATGTGTGAATAGTATGGCGAAAATTCTTGTAGTAGATGACGAAGCAAAAATTCTGAAAATGGTAAGTGATTACCTGGAAGCTGTTGGTTTTGAAGTAACTGGAGCTCCTGATGGGATTACTGCATTAAAAAAGTACAGAGAAACAGATTTTGATTTGATAGTCCTTGATTTTATGATGCCCGGAATAGACGGAATTGATGTTATAAGGCGGATAAGAGAGGAGTCAACAGTTCCTATTGTTATGCTTACTGCCAGGGCAGAAGAGAATGATAAGCTTATGGGACTGGAAATCGGCGCTGATGATTATATTGTAAAACCGTTTAGTATGAAGGAACTTGCGGCCAGGATACGT
The DNA here is from genome assembly GCA_965371875.1 of uncultured bacterium. Classification (GTDB taxonomy): domain Bacteria; phylum Spirochaetota; class Spirochaetia; order B11-G9; family B11-G9; genus JAJRQE01. The sequence continues at coordinate 1,333 of CBDVAD010000364.1, read as the reverse complement.
GCTGTATTAAGAAGAGCAGGTAAGGGCGGTGAGCTGAACAGTCAGTCTGCAGAAATAATCAGGTACAGTAACCTGGAGATGAATACTGTGAAGCGTTCACTTACCAGAGATGGTGAGGCTATTGATCTTACCATGGTTCAGTTTGAGCTTCTTAAAGCCCTCCTTCTCAGTCCAGGAAGGGTCTTTACAAGAGGAGACTTATTAGGTGTTCTTCAGGAAGCTTCTTATGAGAGTTACGAGCGTACTATTGATGTCCATATAAAAAATATAAGAAAGGCTATTGAGCCTGTTCCTTCAGAGCCTCAGTATATTCTCACAGTCTGGGGTGTAGGCTATAAACTGGCAGAGGATCGGGACAGCAAATGAAAATGCGCCTGATCTACAAGATGATGATTAGTTTTATGCTGATTATTGTTCTTGGGGGACTTGTAATTGCACTTACAATAAATTTTTCTACATCCAGATCTTTTACGGCAATGGTACGTGAGAGTGATATTTCATATGCAGAAGAACTTGCTATTATATTTTCTCTTTATTATCAGGAAACAGGCAGATGGGAAGGTGTCGAGTATCTAATCAGACTTCCTTCGCAGATGGGAATGCAGGGGGCTAATACTATGAGGAGACCCCGGACTGCAGGTCAGGATTCGGAGCCTGCTTTTCCCGATTATATGACTGGCAGGGGACAGTTTAGAGCTCTCCCTGTGGTGCTGACATCCACTTCCGGTGATATTCTTTTCTCATCTATCGATATAAGTGGTGTCGATTTCTCTGAGAAATCCGGAATACCTGTATATGGAAATAATAATAGTATAATCGGAATTATTTATGCAGGTTCTATGATAGGTTCAGAATTACTGCCTATACAGAATGCCTTTCTTTCTTCTGTCAAAGAGGCAATCTTATGGGCATCAATTGCTGTTATTGCAGCGACCTTTATAATTGTATATTTTCTTGTAAAACATATAACATCCCCTGTTATTGCTCTTCATAAGGCTTCTGATCGTATTGCAAAAGGTGACCTTGAAGTAAGGGTCAATATTAAGCGTCAGGATGAATTAGGGGAGTTGGCAAATGGATTCAACTCAATGGCAGAGTCCCTTCAGAAGGCAGAAAACTGGAAAAGGCAGATAATTGCCGATTCTGCCCATGAGCTAAGAACACCTGTTTCACTTATTCAGGGGCATCTTGAGATGATGCTGGAGGGGGTGTACCCTATAGACAGAGAAGGTATAAAAACTATTTTCGATGAGACAGTTTTACTTGCATCCCTGATTTCTGAGCTTCAGGAACTTTCCAGTGTGGAAGCCGGACATACAACTCTTGTAATGGA
>CBDVAD010000363.1:0-4076 GCA_965371875.1 uncultured bacterium | reverse complement strand
TTTATTACACCTTTAACAAAATCAGGCATATCAGGAATTACTGTTATCTTCTGGAGCTCTTCTATTGCTGTAATCCGGGCTATATCTATACCGTACTCTTCTTTCCCAAGATTAAACATAAGATACTTGTTTGATTGATTATCAACATCCTCATCATCTTCAATAAAAAGATCAATTTCACTCATGGGTTTCTCCTTGTTCTATGAAGTGTCGTAGATAATTTTATAAGAATCAAATTAATATAGGGAAAAAAATAGTTTTTTTTTACAGATTGTGTTTTACTTAAATCTTGTTTGAGTTGAAGGAATAGGATATTTTATACCTGTTTACAAAATACTGGTTACTTTGGAGAAAAGATGCATTTATCTGTAAGGAAAATTGTTATATCTCTGATGATTTTAATATTAGTGATCGGAGGATCAGCATTTTTCTTTAACAACAGGGCTTCTGTTGTTAATCTGAAAGAAAAAACATATAGAGATCTGAAAAATATAAGAGAAAATAAAAAAGATAAGATTATAAAATATTTTGAGGACTTGAAGATACTTGCCGGGGGAATTAAAGAAGAAACTGAAATAGTGCAGCTATTTCATAAATTAGTTGATACTTCTAAAGATGCAGATCTGGAAAATAGAATAGATTTCCTCTATTCCTCAAAATACTATAAGTTCTATGATATCCTTTTTGTTGATATCGATGGTTTTATATTCAACTCTATAAAAAGAGAGGAAGACTATCATACAAATCTGTTTACTGGTAAATTTTCAAATACAGAGCTTGCAAAATCTGTATTTGAAAGTCAGGAAATTCAGTTTGTTGACTATAACTACTATATGCCTTCAGAAGAACCAGCATCATTCTTCATTATTCCAGTTAACAGTAATAGCAAAAAGATTGGATGGATTGTCCTTCAGGTACCCTTGAACATGGTGAATATCATATTAACAGGTAAAATGAGTAAATCCAGAACTACAGAAGTTTATCTCATCAATAATCATAATATAATGCTTTCCGACTCCAGGTTTTACAAAGATTCTACTGCCATGAAGGTAAAGGTAAATAGCTATGCTGTACAATCAATACTCAAAGAGAATATGGGTGAACGTGTTGTCAGTGATTACCGTAACATCAAGGTATTCAGCTCTTTTGAAAAATTTCAAGTATTTGGTGCCCGATGGACAATTATTGCCGAGATTGATGAAGATGAAGTGATTACAGAGTATTATCAGGAAAATAAAAAATATTTTACAAAGGAAATTATTAAATACCTGGAAAGTAACAGTGTTAAAACAGGTATTTCCTCAGACAGTATTCTACTTGGTGGAAGAGTCGATATTGGGGAATACCAAAGAGTAGTGCAAGGTTCTTCTCTTTGGACAATGGGTGTCGGAACCTGTACTGGGGTAAGTGTTATTTATCCGGATCTATTTGGATATCTATCACATATTTCTCCTGTGGATGATGTTTATATATCCGGAAAACTGACTGAATATTTTTTAGGCGACAATAATACTGATTTACTTGGAGATATGCTCAGAAAAATAAATCAATTTGAAATTACTCCAAGCGAAAAGCCTGATGTTCAGTTTTTTCCGGCAGCAATCCATACAAATAGTTTTAAAAAAATAGTTGATAAGATCCTTGAAAACGGTCATGAGCTTGCAAATATAACATTTCTGTATAATTCGAAGATGGAAGATGTAAATATTCAGCTGGATCTTGTTAATAATCAGGTAAATCTTAACTGGAGCAATGGGGCTGGATATTTTTATAATAATAATGCTGATTATCCTAATCTAAGTACAGTTGTTAAAGATATTTTTTATACATCAAAGGTAAATATAAATTTTGTACCGTTTTTTCTTTCTATTTGAATGTTTGCTCTTAGTTGTTCCGAAAGCATATTTACAAGAATAAATCCAAATCCTTCTGATGTTTCTATGTTTACAGATTCGGGGATGCCTGTTCCATCATCTCCAATTGAAATTGTTATGTGATTATTGTTAATTGACGCAGATACAGTTATTTTTCCAGTCTGACCTTGAGGGAATGCATACTTCATGGAATTTGTAATTAGTTCATTGGTAATAATTCCCAGATTAAAGATGGTTTGTGAGTTCAATTCAAACTCTTCAATTTCTGTTTCAACTTTGATACTGTTATTAGTATCAAAGTTGTCTACAATCTCTTTTGTTAGTGTTGTTAAATAATCTCTAACAGAAAGACTTTGGAAATCTGTTCCTTTATACAGCTTGTCATATAGAATCAGCATGCTGTGAATACGGTTTATAGCAGTTTCAAGAGCTTCCACAGCTTCAGGGCTTTCTATATTCCCGGACTGAAGAGAGAGAAGGCTAATGATTGTCCCCATATTGTTTTTTATTCGGTGATGTACCTCTTTTAAAATCAGTTCCTTTTCCTTTAAGAGATAACGTATTTTTTCTTCCCTTTGTCTATGTTCAATGGCTTCACTTAACGAAAGTGCAATAAGATTAAGAAGGTTTTGTTCCTCCTGGATGAATGGTGTATTTGTATCTTCCCATATACCAATATAATAAATTTCTATTTGTCCAGTAATTTCATTATTGGAATACAGTCTGCTGCTTTGTTTTAAAAGAGTTTGTACAAAAGGTTTGGATACATACTCTTTAGTACCGAATATAACTTTACAGCGAATATCTTCCGGGAATTGCCACCCGGCAGGTATGGTTTTTGAAATATCAATAAATAATTCTTCCAATGTTTTGTCTGTATTCAGTAACTGTGATACATTATATAAGCATTTAAGTTCTTTTGTTTTCTGGTTTAATTTATAAATAAGCAGATTGGAATTAGACTCCTGACGTTCAATTGTATTTACAAGGTTGGTCTGTTCTGTAATATCCTGGGTTATTCCGATAGAATAGATAATTTTTCCCGATTCATCGGCAACATCCTGAGATTTTTCTCTGACAGTTCTGATTGTGCTATCAGGTCGTACAATTTTGTGTATTACTTCATATGGTTCATTATTTATAATTGCTGTGGAGTAAACCTGATTTACCATTTCCTGATCATCTGGGTGTATTGTATTTAGAAATGTTTCATATGTTAATTCAGACCCATCATTCTCGATACCAAAGATTTTATACTCTTCGTCGGACCAGCTCAATTTATTTGTTTCGAGATCTAAAAACCAGCTTCCAACATGAGCAATTTCCTGTGATTTATTGAGAATCTCTGTATTTCTCTTTAAGTCATTTTCAATTCTGTTTTTGTCAGTTATATCCCTCTGAATTTCGAGAAATCCGATAAACTCCTTCTGGTCATTCCGGATAATATCTATAGATGTCTCCACATCTATAAGTTTGCCGTCTTTAGATTTGTTTGAAAAAAAAGTGAGAAAGCTTTTTTTTATTAGCAGGTCCTCCCAGTATTCATCATCATGATCGCTGTTTGTATACTCCAGGCTTAAAAATCTTGGTGTTCTTTTTCCAACTACTTCATCAGCAGCATATCCATACAGTTTTGTAAATTGTGGGTTAATAAAAGTAATAACTCCTTTTTTATCTGTCAAAATAATCACTTCCCGGCTGCTATTTATAGCCTGGTTGAGTATAAGAAGTGATGTATTATCAGAACCCAAAATTTTATTAGCTGCACCGGGAGTACTCATTGTTAATCCTTATAATGCCTTTCTAAAATAAATACTGTATTATCAGTATTATTAATACTAATTACCTGAATCTGATTTTGCAATAGTAAGGATAAATTATTATCTTTATCAACCGCTTCAGCAAAGATACATAAAATTGTATAAATAATGGTTCCTTCAATCAGGGCTGTATTACTGGAAGGATCAAAGGGCATAAAAAAAGCACTTAGCCTGGTAGAAGCTAAGTGCTATGGCTTTTTCAACTAATATGGAAGTTTTTCCATATTAGAAATTGCCGAAACTAAAATATATTTAATTTTCTTACAGACTTGCTTAATTCCATATTCAAACTCATTTTCTCAAGTAGAAAAGATATAATATTCACAATGATGATCCTTAAAAAGGAAAATCAGATCTATAAGCGGCAGATTAACCGGCAAAA
>CBDVAD010000362.1:0-4080 GCA_965371875.1 uncultured bacterium | reverse complement strand
AACTGATTTTGTACTATTTAAACCTGAAGTCATGGTAAGCAGATGACGAATAGTGATCTCCTCTACATATGGATTCAGATTTCCAGATACAAATTCAGGGGGAAAATCGATCATTTTTTGATCAACACTTTTTATGTATCCCTCATTGATTGCAATCCCTATTAACGAGGATGTGAAACTTCTTGTAGCAGAAAAGATATTATGCTGACTGTTCCTGTCTCCTTTATAGTATTCTTCAAAAACTATATATCCATTTCTTATAACCAAAACTGAAGTTGTATCAGGTAAATACTCTTTTACATGATCAGTAATTTGTTCCAGTATCTCCGAATCCATTCCCTGTTCCTCTGGATTCGATTCACTCCAATGTTCTTTCGGGACGCACCCGACATTCAAAATCAATGTGACTGCCATGGCTAAAAAAATAATAACTACTAAAAGATTTCTTTTTCCCATTCCATTCCTCCAAAAAATTATTCATTAGTTGAGGTGAAACATCATAGTTGTACAAAACAAAAAGAATTTCTAAAAATTTTACTCCATTAAAAATTAAGATTTAACGTCCCATTATAGTTAAAGGTTCTCTCCTGATTTTAGATGCTTTGGAAAGAACCATTTTTCTCCTTAGTTAAACGATAAATCCAAAATTCCGATTCGTCAAGAATATTTAATGCAAATCCTGGTAATATCTAATTTCTTTCATGATAACAATTTAGATGACAAAATTACTATGGAATTTAATCCAGCAGTAAGAACAAACCTCTATATCGGTTCAGGTGTAATCCATATAGAATATTAATGATATATGGGTATCTCTGTGGTGATACTGTAATATTAAAAATTAAATATTTAAGTTGTTACATATCGTCATTCTATGAGCAATATCATTTACCTGATAATCTCCTGTCAGACTGATTGACATAATGGGAATCAATAAACACAATAGTTTTAAATGAACAGAATCAAACCATTTTCCCTGTTAGTAAAACCGGCTTCTGCAGCATGCAACCTGCGATGTGAATACTGTTTTTACATTGATCACCTTAACTACATAAAAAAAGATGATAAACCTGCTATGTCTGAAGAGACACTGGAAAAGATGATATCCAGTTATATGAAGTTACCTCTGCCGGAATACAGTTTTGGCTGGCAGGGTGGTGAGCCCACAATGATGGGCCTTGATTTTTTTAAAAAGGCGGTTGAGTTTCAAAAACAGTATGCCCCTCCCAATGCACGAATAAGTAATGGTCTTCAAACCAATGCAACCCTTATCGATCAGCCTATGGCCAGTTTTTTTGCAGAGCACAACTTTCTGCTTGGTGTAAGTCTGGACGGATTCAGAGAAGTTCATAATAAGTTTCGCCTTACTATTGATGGGAAACCAACACACAGCAGGGTTATGCAGGGGATCAATCACCTCCAAAAGGCAAAGGCAGAATTCAATATTTTATGTCTTGTAAATTCAGAGAATGTAGATAAACCAAGGGAGTTGTACAAATATTATAGAGAAAAAGGATTTAACTTTCTTCAGTTTATACCCTGTGTGGAATATGACGAAAAAGAAGGTTTGACCCATTATTCCATTACCGGAGAACAGTGGGGACAGTTTCTTTGTGAAAATTTTGACATCTGGTTTAGAAAAGACACAAGAAGGGTTTCTATTCGCCACTTTGATTCTGTACTGAACTATCTGGTGATGGGCCGGTACACAGAGTGTACAATGGATAAAGACTGCAGGCAGTACTTCGTTGTGGAATATGATGGGGGAATATACCCCTGCGATTTTTTTGTAGAAAAAGATCTCAAATTGGGGAATATAGATACAACTTCCTGGGAGGAAGCACTAACCAGCCCTATTTATGAAGAATTTGGAAAAAAGAAGAGTGGATGGAACAGCAAATGCAGCAGCTGTGAGTGGCTTAAAATCTGTCATGGGGACTGTCAGAAAATGAGAGGTCCTGATGCCATGCCGGATACATTAAGTACACTATGTGAAGGCTGGAAAATATTTTACAGCCACACCATGAAACGGTTTGAACAGCTGGCACAATCGATAAAAGAGGAAATACATACAAAGTAGGAGAATGGCATTTAAATAGAAATATTTTTGTACCAACTTATTGCAAATGCACTGGAAAATTTTAACATAATGAATGTCTGAATAATCCCTTGTACAAGAAACATCTATCTACTATCCTTTGGTTATAAATATACAATTACGGGGTAAAATATGACAGATAATAGATACAATCCAATGAATGAACCTCGTTATTGTGGAATACCAACATTTATGAGGACACCCCATACAACTGATTTTAATAATCTTGACATTGCATTAGTGGGGGTACCATACGACGGTGCAGTAGAAGCCAGATCGGGTACCAGGATGGGACCAAGACAAATTAGAGATATGTCCAGTATGATGAGATCTATTCATCATGTAACAAGGATCAATCCCTATGAATTGTGCAGGGTGGGAGATGTAGGGGATGTCCATTTTGAGCAGATATTTGATGTCAGGGCCAGTCACAAAGATATAACTGCATTTTACCTGAATCTTGATAAAGCCGGTGTTACGCCTATAAGTGCTGGTGGTGATCACTCAATAACTCTCCCTATAATGAGAGCAATAGCAGCAAAGGACCCGGTAGGGATGGTTCATATTGATGCACATACAGATTGCTGTGATGAAGAAATGAACTCAAAGTATAGTCATGGAACACCATTTAGACGGGCAGTGGAAGAGGGATTACTTGATCCAAAAAGAACAATTCAAATAGGAATCAGAGGTGCTGCAAACTCGGATGAATGCTGGGAGTTTGGTGTCAAACATGGTATTCGAATAGTATATATTGAAGAGTTTACAAAACTTGGTGTTGAAAAAGTAATAGAGGAAGCACGTTTCATTGTTGGGAACGGTCCAACATATATCTCATTTGATGTTGATGGAATTGACCCTGCTTTTACTCCGGGAACAGGTACTCCTGAAATAGGTGGCTTAACTACTATTGAAGCACAGACATTGATACGTGGTCTACGGGGAATAAATCTTGTGGGCGCTGATGTCGTTGAGGTTTCACCACCTTTTGATTCTTCAGGAAATACAGCCCTTGTAGCAGCTACAATTATGTATGAAATACTGTGCATTATGGCTGAGGTTGTTGATAAGAAAAGAAAGATTAATTACTAAATCCTGATAGATACTGCTTATATCATTTTTTTAAAAGAATACAGCAGGTGAGACAAGAAACCTTTTACTTAATTTTTCAATTTGATTACTGTTTAATTTTTGCTTCCTGTTAAGAATTTCTGAGACTGCTCCCTGAGTCCCAAATTCATTTTGAAAATCCTTCTGCCTGAGATCAAACCTTTCCATGAAATATTTTAAAATAGAGACTCCATCTGCTTCAACTACTTGAAAATGATCATTATCATAGTGTTCAATGGAAATGGTTAATAGTTCCATTGCACGAAATAAGGGATGTTCTTTATTCTCATCTACCTCTCTGGCGAGTTTAAAGAGAATATCAGCCATTTCTATATATTCTTTATCATTTTGAGGGATATAAATTAATGAGCTTCCTTTAAGTAATTTCTGAATAATTTTATTTTCTGATTTAACATTTAAACCAATAAGCTGATCCTTCCACCTATTTATATTATATTCGCCATTAGTTGGAAAATTGCCAATGTACACTCGATTAAGCTTATAGATAATTTTAACAATTAGACGATATTTATTTTCGCCAATAATAAAGACTGTCAAATCACCAATAGAATCAACATGAGGGAATACACTTTTTACTTCTGCTAAATTCTTATAGTTATTTTTGGATATAAGTTTGTACCATCTTTCAAGAGCTTCCTGGCAATCACTGAAACTATTATATTGCTTCACTAATACACTTTTAACAATCACTCTCATAACATAATAGTATCTCATTTTGAAATTCATATCAAATAACCTGTTCATCGACTTAAACAAGATATAAGACCTAATACAGGTGTAAAAAAATTACTTTTTTCTCATATTAAATTGCTTTTTATAAAATGATCTACGACACTTCATAGAACAAGGAG
>CBDVAD010000361.1:0-4083 GCA_965371875.1 uncultured bacterium | reverse complement strand
ATTATTGATAACGTTTAATAGTACCTGCTGGATTTCACTTTCTGTACATACAAGCATTGGTAGATCATCATCATACTTTTTTTCAATAATAACAGTTTTAAGATCAAGATCTGTTGAAGCCAGTGTTAAAATTTTTTCTAAAAGAACTGTGGGATCATGAGCTGAAAAAGAGAAGTCACTTATTCTTGCGAAATTGAGCATGTTTTCAATAATAGAGCCTACCCTTTTCCCGGAGTCAGTTATGGCATTTAGCTTTTGTAGGATACCTCTATCCTCCATAAATTGATGAACTGATTCCATTGTAGTGTTGGCAGCCTCAGCAGCTTTTTTGTTGGCAGGCATTGTTTTATCAGATAGACGATTTGATAAAATACTCGCGGTTTGTATCATTCCAGCCAATGGATTATTTATCTCATGAGCCATTCCTGCTGCCAGACCACCAATAGACATCATTTTTTCAGTCTGAATCATCAACTTTTGTGATTTTTTTTGTTCTGTAATGTCATTGAGAACAATTAGGATTTGACTACCTGATATAGTGATTCTGCTTTCAACTTCCAGCAATTTACCATCTTTACAAGCTATCTGTATCGAATCCCATTGCAGGGTTCCGTCGCCTGAAACACTATTTGACTTTTGTCCGAAGTCGTCTACTACCCTTTGTCGTTGGTGTTTTAAGGGCAGTAATTTTTCCAGATCTTTTGCAGGTTCTGAAAGATCCTCAATCGTATAACCAAATGTGTTCTCAAATATCTTATTTAAGAACACTATTTTCTTATTTTCATATAACAGAACTGGAACCGGTAGTTTCTCAAGAATGTCCCGCACTTGTTGTTCTTTTTTCTTAAGCTTTTCGTGAGATTTAACTATTTCTTTGTTATTTAAGAATAATAATTTATTTGTATCCTCTAGAACAATATTTTGTTGGCTGATTATTAATTCTGACTGCTCAATACCTTTTTTCATTATGTTGAGTCTGTCAGCAAGTCCAAATGTGAAAAAAAATAGCAGCACAGCCGATCCGATTTGAACACTGGAGTCAGTAACTGTATTTAAAGGGAGGTATCCCCAATGAAGCAAATTCGATAATAACTGGCCGATGAGTATCCCGATAAAACCAAAAGTCAAGTTTACAGCGAGTCTGTTCCCCTTAATAACCGAATACAGGGTTAATATCAGAAGAAGTGGAGACGTGATAAACGCTATGAGTAACACGGCTTTACTTGCGATAATTTGATCTCCGAAAATAGAATAGACACCTATCATGATACCGGGGACTATCATGCCGTATGTTAATATTTTATGAAAACGAGGATACTGTTTTGCTGTTTCCAGATAACAACAGAAGAACGTTCCGAGACTGACAATTGATACCGAAACAAAAAAGGGAAGAGCTCTATCCTGAAAGATGATGGTATTGGGCCAAAAGAACTGAAAAGCAAAGCCGTTGTGAGTTAGTTCCAACAATACCCACGAAGCTAAAAACCATGAAAAAACAATATATACACGCTCCTTTAAGGCTATAAAAAGATAGAGATGAATGACCAGTAAAACAAGAATCAGACCATAGTACATCCAATATATAGGCATTATCCAAGACCGTTCTTTGAGATATTCTGTCATTGATAATACAGAAAATGGGAATCTTAATGAGTTTGTAGATTGCACACGTATATAGATGGCTTGTATTTCTTTTCTGTTCTCTATTTTGAAGACAAAGTGATGATCCTCAATTTCTCTGGTGGAGAAAGGACGTCGGTCACCGGTCCTGATTGTCTTGATGTCCCCTGATTCAGAAACTACATGAAAATCGATATAATCGATTAGAGCATAACCGATCTTTAAGAAACAAATCTCTTTTTCTGTCAATTGGTTTTTTACAACCAGGCGGAACCAGTAAGCAGAGCTGCTGAATCCAAAACTGACTTCACTGTGATCCAGAGGTTTCCATTCTTGTGAGTCATTAGCAATATCAGACAAAGATAATTTCAGACTCTGATCTTCAATGAAATCAATTTTCCCATTGATATTGGCATATTCTCTCTGGCTGTCGATGACAACAACACCATCAGCAAATGCAGGTCCCAGTGAGGAGAGATATGAAATCACAGCGATAAAACAAACTTGTTTTGTAATACTTTTTATCAAGTAGAAAATCGAATTGAAGTTGTGCATTTCAAAATTCCTCATGTCTATATCATAATTTCCGGAGATCTATTCTGCTCCCTCATGTTTAATGATAGGAAAAGTTATAATCTCTGTCAATCAAATTTGAAAACTGGTTTTCAATCAAAGTCAGGGCTTCCTTATAAACCCTCCTCCTTTCTTTTTTTCCGGATAGTAGTCCAGGAAGACTATACCGGGGATAATTCCAGGCTGTCTGCCGGACTTAGTGCTTTTAATAATATTTTTAGAGCTATTACGGATTTAGTTTGTTAAAAATGAAAATTAATGCGAATGTTTTCGAAGATGCGCAGGATCCATCCTTCTCTGGTAATATTCATCTTATTTTGAGGTGATAAAATTGTACCAATTCCCATTGTTTCCAGAAACTTCTTTATTTTTAAGATCTGATTATATATTCGCCTATAGTTGGGGCACAGTGTAGCTTTCTGCTTTTCCCTTATACAGGTTTTACAATCTATTAACTTCGTTGTACCATTCTCGTTTTTATCTAAAAGAAGCTCTTTGCTGATAATTGAGCAGCTGGTTTTATACTGATTATTCTGTACAAATAAACGAAGAACCTGGATATCTTTTTGTCCGAGTAGTTGGGTATAATCATTATCATCAATAAATAAAGAGTCCGGGGTAATACGAACCTGGGTGTTTAACTTGCTTTTCATAAAAAAAACGGCATCTAAGCCAATAAACAGGTAACCCAAACTATATAAATTAAATAGTATCCAATTTTTTGCTCCGGGAGCCCTTAAAATAATTCCATAATAACCATACAATATTATCCAACCCAAACCAGCAATACTAATAAATAACGTAAGATATAGAAGAAACTTCATTCTATCTTTATTGATGGTCATTTGACGAAAGAAATCCTGTTTATAAAGAAGAATCAGGTAGAGTCCACAAATTGCATGGAAAGCTGAGCGTAAATAATCTGTATATAAAAAAATACCCACACCTAAAATACTGAGTATAATTAATAGTGATAATAGTATATACCTGCGAATATAATCTTTAGTTCTGTTGCAATTAAGAAGGTATATATACAAACCAAAAAAGAAAATCATAAGACAAATACCTATAACAAGCGGGTCTGAATTATAAGCAGGGGATACTTCATCTGTTGTTGAGAAAATCGCCAGAGATGAAAGCAATATTGTTGCCGAAAAATAAAAGGCAACTCCAAATCTCATCCAGGAATTCCGTAAAATGGACATTGGATGAGTATAACATATGCATCAATATACGGCGACTATTGTTATCTGCAGATTCGATCTAAAATTTAATCACCGACGGAACTTCCCAAGTTGGCAAGGTATTTATTACTTTCAATATTCCAAATAGCTGTAGAATCCAGTCCGGATAAACTGCCGGTATAAATAGAAATCAATCCTTCGTGGGTCGTCCCATTCGTATATGAAGGGGCCCCGACAATTATATCACTGTAGCCGTCATTATTAATATCACCGGCAGAAGATACGGATTTTGCTAAAATCGCCCCAGCAAGATTGCTCTCTATTGTTATATTTGGGCTTGTACTTAATCCGGAATTAGAACCATGGTAAATAAAAGCCATACCTTCATTTATTTCCGGATTGTCAAAAGCATAGGCTCCAATAATTACATCACTGAAACTATCACCATTTATATCTCCAGCTGAAGCCACAGAATACCCGTAATTTGCATCAAGTTGATTACTCTCAGTATTCCAGTCAGCAATCGCACTTAATCCACTGGCCGAACCACAATATAAAAAAGCCATCCCTTCATCAGTTTCACCATTATCAAACAAATTAGCCCCAATTAAGACATCAGCATAATTATCACCATTTACATCTCCGGCAATGGAAACAGAAAAACCAAAATTAGCATCAGCCTGATTGCTTTCAACTGACCAATCGG
>CBDVAD010000360.1:0-4096 GCA_965371875.1 uncultured bacterium | reverse complement strand
TGCTCTGGGAAAAATAAAAGAGGAACTTGATCCCGAGGTTCTGGAAGTCAGGCACTCATTGAGTCTTATTGGTGTTGTAGGAAGCGGTATTCCCGAACAGGTCGGGGTCGCTGCTGCAGTTTTTACTGCTTTAAGCTCAAATAATATCAATGTACGTTTTATAAGCTATGGTGGCTCCGATGTAACATTGGTTGTTGGAGTTGATTCTGAGAATTATCTGGATGCTCTTAAATATATTCACAAAGCATTTGTAGATATGTGATGTCAAATTATTCTTTAGCACAACTTGCATCGGAAATAGAGTTTGATGTAGAGGATTACAGCCCGCTTCTAAAATTATTTGTTAATGCAACCAAATTAAATCTTGTTGAAATTAACAGTGCTGTCATTGCAGAAGATTGCGATCTGATTTCCACTAATATTCATAATATAAAAGGTGCTTCTATGAATCTGGGTTTGAACAAAATTACTGAAATAGTAGATCAGATGAGCAAATTCAACAATGATAGTTCTTTTGCCGATATAGAAGTTAAAGTAAAAGAATGTGAAGCCGAGTTAACTGATTTAAAAAGATTATTGGAGTAAAAAGAATGGAAAAAGTTCTTGTTGTTGATAATAATCCTGTAGTACTTAAGTATATGGAGTCCTTTCTGAGTAAGAATGGATATTCTGTGAAGACTGCAAAAAACGGACTTGTAGCTCTTGATATTATTCAGAATTATACACCTGATATTATTTTTGTGGATCTGATTATGCCATATATAAAGGGTGAGCTTCTTGTATCTATCCTTAGAGAGAGGGAAGAGCTTTCAGATACGACAATTATTATACTTTCCGGTGTTGCAGCAGAGATTGAACTTGATTATATAGCTATGGGTGCAGATGCCTGTATTGCCAAAGGTCCTTTCAGTTCTATGGGTAAACATATATCCCATACCTTAAATGAGATAGAAAAAAATGATAATAAGCGACAGTTTGAACTGGTTATTGGTCTGGAAGATGTATTTAAGAGATCCGTAACAGAAGAGTTGATGATTGCCAATCTTCATGGTGAAGTAATTCTTGAGAGTATTTCCGACTGCATAATTGAACTAAGTACAGATTTTAGAATTGTATATGTTAATAATGCTGCTCTTGGTTTTCTCCATAAAAATGAAAAGAATGTAATAGCTACTAATATACTAAATCAGACTGATACTGAATGGCATAAAAAACTTATTAATTTTTTGGAGCAGGTAAAAAAGGGCAATGCTTCAAATCCAATTGAGTTGTATAGAGATAAGGAATGTTATTTACTGACAGCAAAATACCTTAATTCAACAACAGATAATACAATTGTTCTTATTATTAAAGATATTTCATTACAGAAGCAAAAAGAAGAGGAACTGAAAAATAAAATCATCGAACGGGAAATGATGATTAAAGAGGTTTATCACCGGGTTAAGAATAATCTTGCTATGGTCTCAAGTATTATTAATCTTCAGATAGGTGAATCTGAGAATGAAGAAGCTCTGAATGCCCTGAACGATCTTAGAAGCCGAATCGATTCAATTTCCATGGTTCATTCAAAACTTTTCAGAGGCAAGGATCTTAATAATATCAGTCTTGGTGAGTATATCACTGACCTTGTTGGTAATTTAATTGATTCCCTTGTTTCTGATGGTAGGACTATAGCTGCAGATATTTCTATTCCTGAAGTAGATATAGATTTTGATAAAGCGGTACCACTTGGAATAATATTTACAGAACTTACCACCAATGCATTAAAATATGCATTTGGAGGTCATGATACTGGAATGATTACAATTGACTATTCTAAAAAGGGTGATCATATAGAGATTGTTTTTGCTGATAACGGACTGGGACTGCCTGTAAATTTTTCAGTTGATGAAGCCGAGTCTCTGGGATTTAGTCTGATTATGAGTCTTGTAATGCAGTTGGATGGAACTATTAGTGTTGAAAATAAAAATGGAGCAGTATTTACAATAATACTGCCCCGCCTGACGTAGGGGGCACGGCGCGCCGTGCCCATACGGCTATTTTATCATAAGATCTGTTTCCAGATCAAAGAAAGATACCTTTGAAAAATCAGGTGTAAAATATACCTGCTGATCCACACCTAATACAAGTTCCGGTCCTGTTCTTGCTATGAACTGATGATTATCTGTATTCAGGTAGAGATGAATTTCAGCGCCCAGGGGTTCAACGACTGTAACCTTCGATGGAATTGTAAAGCCTGGTTTTCCCTTTTTTTCATAATGGAGATCTTCCGGTCTAACGCCGAATACTACATTTTTACCAACATAGTTTTTTAGATACTCACAACCTTTTACTTCGAGGTTAAAGGCTCCTTCGTCAATAATAAGTTTGCCACCTTCCTCTTTTACTTCTACATTCATGAAGTTCATTGGAGGTGATCCGATAAATCCTGCTACGAATCTATTTGACGGATTGTTATAGAGATCAAGGGGCGATCCAATCTGTTGGATAAGGCCATCTTTCATTACAACAATTTTGTCCGCCATAGTCATAGCTTCAACCTGATCGTGGGTTACGTAGATCATTGTTGCATTTAATCTGCTGTGGAGGGATGAAATTTCAGCTCTCATCGTTACTCTCAGCTTTGCATCCAGATTTGATAGAGGTTCATCAAAAAGAAATACTTTTGGTTGTCTTACTATTGCTCTACCTACAGCAACTCTCTGTCTCTGTCCACCGGAGAGAGCCTTTGGTTTTCTGTCCAGCAATTCCTCTATATCAAGAATTTTTGCTGCTTCGCCTACTCGTTTTGTAATTTCCTCTTTTGAAAATTTTCTGATTTTCAAACCAAATGCCATATTATCATATACTGACATATGAGGATAAAGAGCATAGTTCTGGAAAACCATAGCTATATCTCTGTCTTTTGGGGGAACATCATTTACAACTTTCCCATCAATGGAAACTTCCCCCTCTGTAATGTCTTCAAGACCCGCAATCATTCTTAATGTTGTGGATTTTCCACATCCTGAGGGACCAACAAGAACCACGAATTCTCTGTCTTCCACCGTAATGTTTACGTCTTTTGCCGCACGTACATTACCTTCATACACTTTGCCAACGCCTTTTAGTAATACTTCTGCCATAATAGCCTCCGAAATTTATCTTATGATACCAGAGTATAATGGAAGAGGGCTGTTGTCAATTAAGATATTCATATTTTCAAATCAATTTTGCTGTAATTGGAATTACGTTTTACGATCTCTGCTTTAACCACTCCTCAATTGCCTGCTGCAGGGACATTTTCGGAGGATTTGCTTCTGTCTGGCTTTCAAGCCATGGTTTGATAACTTTAGTTTTTAAATCATTCCAGTAGAGGGGCAGTGGTTTTGGAAACATTAGTGATGATTCCGGTGGTATGTATCCTACAAGAGTAGGATAAATAATTGGAAGTTCATTTTTATTTACTTCGGGAAGAGATGAAAAGCCGTTTGCAAACCCGAAAGTATCCATTCTTTTGATCTGAGTCGACTTTAACAGTTTTTTCTGTGTGTCCGGATTAAAAAACCAGTAAATAAATTCAAGAGCACCATTTTTATTTTTTGCACCTAGAGGAATGCCTGAAAAAAGAATATTGCCGGGTACAGGTATTTTATCAGCTGAGGAAAGCCATCGGAAGTCCAGATTTTTTCGTTTGTCAGGTGGAAAGCCAAAGAAGTTAACCAGGTCTGAATAATAGAAAAGAATTCGATCTTCTGCTATCAGTTTATAGGATGGATCATAGAGGAATTTAGTAGTAAATTCTTCTTCCTGTTCAAAGCCCCCATTGATTTCCTCACTCCAGTTAGAAGATAGTTTAAGTGAATCCAATAGCTTTTGATTATCCCAGGAGAGAACCCCAGTACTCAGGAGCTGAAAATCAGCTCCTGTAAGAACAGCATTCAGAAAAAGAACTTCAATTTCCCATCGTGGCGAAAATCCCATTGTCTGGAAATTTGTATCACTTTTTTCATTAAAGTTTCTGGCTGCATTTTCCATATCCAGGGGATTCAGAAAAAAAGATGGAATGTTCTTCGATTCTGATGCTCTGTTAAACATCACAGCCGGAAGATTAAAG
>CBDVAD010000359.1:0-4098 GCA_965371875.1 uncultured bacterium | reverse complement strand
CAACAGCATAGCCTATCAGCAGCCCCATAAATGCATTTAAGACAGCTGCCAGAACGCCAAGCTTAAGGCTGTTGAGCACTCCTCCCCAGATACCTTCATTTTTAAATATACCCTTCTGACCACTGGCAAGTTCAAAATTACTCTCCCCTGTCCAGAAATGAAGCGTAAGGTTTGACAGAGAATAGTTATCAGGAAGAAGCATAAATGTATTCCATGCCAGCAGAACTACAGGAAGAACTATTACAATTAGAAGAAAAACAGTTACCATTATTATTACAGGTATTTTCGCAGGTCCAAGTTTATTCAACCTGCTGCGAAATCCTTTGCCGCCCATAGTAACAAAGCTCTTTCTTTTTCCTATTATTCTACTATTAATATATATTGCACCTGCGGCAAGAACAACCAGGACCAAAGCAAGAACAAAGGCATCACCCTTGTTACGGGCATTTATAGAAGCATAGATCTGTGTAGGTATTGTAAAAAATCTTACAGGTAAACCAAGAAGAGCAGGAGTTCCAAAAGTTCCCATGCTTCTTGAAAAAGTAAGCACAAATGATGATCCCAAAGCAGGTAAAACAAGGGGAAATGTTATTTTTTTAAGCACACTAAGACGATTAAGACCCGTCAGAGACCCGGCTTCTTCCAGTTCTGAGTTAATTGTCGCTAAAGCGCCGGAAACAAGAAGGAATGAATATGCATAGTAATGAAGCCCAAGGCATATAATAACAGGGAATGCACCATAAGAAACCCAATCTGGTGGGACCACACCAAAGAGTGCAGTAAGCATCCCGGGAGCTCCGCCGGTTCGGGTATTTTTAAATATTAAAAGCCAGGCCAGAGCCATAACCCAGGAAGGCATCATATAAGGAATTACAATAACACTATTCAGAAACTTTTTATAAGGAATATCCGTTCTAACCAGAACCCATGCCAGGAATGACCCTATGATCATAGAAAGAGTTGTTACTCCAGCCCCCACCATAAGTGAATTAAGAAAGGGTTTATAAAAAAGTGCCTTTGCAAGGCGACCGATAAATACCCTGCTGTAATGATAAAATGTAAAAGCACCAACCCTGGCACCCCTGACCATTCGTAAATCGTTACGTTGAAAAGTAAGGGATGTAATAATTATCTGTATAAGCGGGGCAATTACCAGGAAAGCAAAGATAACAAGAAAGACCATTGCCATTATATAATAAGTACGATAGCGCAGCTTTGTAAGAGATAATTTCAAACCTATGAGTTTTGTGCCGGATGTTTCCATTTCTGAGACCATATTCTATTAAATCACAATATAAGAAAAAAGCAAGTAACAATTTAGTAACAATTTTTACAGTTAGCAGTAATCAGTTAGCAGTTATCAAAATTCCGACCCTACTGTTTACTGTTTACTGTTCACTGTTCACTGTTTACTGTACACTGATCTATATGGATCTTTTTGACTCATCAAGTGACATACAGCATCAACCTCTTGCATACAGAATGCGCCCTGTTACTCTTGCCGAATATATCGGACAGGAGCATATCGTAAGCGAGGGACGCCTTTTACGCAGGATGATACAGGCAGATCAGCTTCTGTCACTTATTTTTTACGGCCCACCGGGAACAGGAAAAACCACCCTTGCCAGAGTTATTGCAAACTCTACTAAAAGTGTATTTACCTCAATGAATGCAGTTTTGTCAGGGGTCAAAACACTTAGAGAAGAGATAGACAAGGCAAAAGAAAGACTTTCACTCCATGGAAGAAGGACTATACTTTTTATCGATGAAATCCATAGATGGAATAAAGCACAGCAGGATGCTCTACTCCCTTGGGTGGAAAATGGAACCGTTATACTTATAGGAGCAACAACCCAGAACCCTTATTTCGAGGTTAACTCAGCACTGGTCAGCCGTTCCAGAATTTTTCAGCTAAAAGAACTGACGAAGGATAATCTGAAGAATATTGCCCTCCAGGCTATAGGTAATGTAACAAGAGGATATGGAATATATAATATAAAATTCGAAGCAGGGGCTCTTGATCATATTGTAGATATAGCAAATGGAGACGCCCGGTCACTTCTTAATGCCATTGAACTTGCTGTCGAAACTACAGGAGACATATTCCCTCCAAAAGATAATACTAAAATAGCAATCTCTCTGGAAACTGCTGAAGAAAGCATACAAAAAAAAGTTGTCCTGTATGATAAGGAAGGAGACTACCATTTCGATATAATTAGTGCATTTATCAAGTCTATAAGAGGAAGCGATCCTGATGCCTCTCTTTACTGGCTGGCAAAGATGGTAAAGGCTGGGGAAGATCCTCATTTCATCTTCCGCCGAATGCTTATATCAGCCAGTGAGGATATTGGACTGGCAGATCCAAACAGTTTGGTTATTGTAGAAGCTGCAGCGGCTGCATTCGACAGGGTTGGACTTCCGGAAGGAAGGTACCATCTAACCCATGCGGCTCTCTATCTTGCAACAGCCCCAAAATCAAACTCTGCACTGGGCTTTTTTGATGCCCTGAAAGCTATAGAGAAAGAACAAAACTCCCAGGTTCCAAACCATCTAAAAGATGCCGGTAGAGACAAAGAAGGATTTGGGCACGGAGAAGGATACCTCTATCCCCATGCATACAGGGACCACTGGGTTGCCCAGCAGTATCTGCCCGATTCACTTCAGGGAAAAATCTTCTATGATCCGTCAGACACTGGATACGAAGCAATAATAAGAAAAGAAGTCCTGCGAAAGAGAGAAGCCCGGATTGAATCGCAGAATCCAACCTCGTTCCCCGAAATTCTTACAACATCACCACCTGACAAAAAGAGAGACAAGTGGTTTGAAAAATTACTTCATGGCAGAGGAGAAATACTAAAAGATATACAAAGAAAGGTTTTTAATCTGGCCGGAATAAGTTCCCATCATATAGTTTTGGATTTAAATGCCGGAAGCGGCCTGTTCCTGTGGGAAGCAGCCAGGAGAGTTCGGGAAGGGGGTGTTTACGGACTTACAACCAGTCCGGAAAATCTGCAATATCTAAAACAATACGGGAACCAAATTCCTGAAATGGAGCGCCCAATTATATTAAATAAAGAGCTGAGGGATTTTGCTGAGGGAAATGGTGGAAAGCTTCATTTTGATGTAATTATTGGAAGGAATACTCTAACCAGAAGAGATAATAAACTCACTCATCTCAAATATATGCGAGAACTTAATGCTGCTGGAGGAAGAATTATTCTGGCAGAAACACTGCTTTGTGAATCTACAAAACTTTCTTCCATTTTGGAATCTTTGCCTGAATCATCGAAAGAACCAGATCAGGATCTCATCAACCTGCTGAAAGAGGCGGAAAAAATTATTTATCAGTCAGAAGATAATCCAATGACAAACTGGAATGATAGAGATCTGATTAGATGGATGAAAGAAACAGGATACATAGATATAATTTCAACAATCAAAAACTATCAGGAAAACAGAATAATACTAAAAAAGGATATTACAAACTGGTTTTTTACAGATGGTCCGGACTTCACCTATGGACCAATTCTGAAGAAAACAGTGACAGGATCTGAGTTAAATCAGATTGAAAATCAATTGCAAAAAGCTCTTTCAAATAAAAACTTTAATCGGCAGTTATCTGTTTGTATTATTTCGGGCAGTACCCCTAAGAACTCATAATATATGGAGCGGCTGTACATCGAAAACAGGGTGTTTCATCTCTTGACAAAAGCCGTAAAAATAGACATATTAGCTGAACGCTGACATGGTGGATATAGTTCAATCGGTAGAGCACCAGATTGTGGTTCTGGATGTTGCGGGTTCAAGTCCCGTTATCCACCCTCCGATTTTAATAGAACGGTATGCGTGCGCCCGTAGCTCAGCTGGATAGAGCGCCGGACTTCGAATCCGTAGGTCGTAGGTTCGAATCCTACCGGGCGTAGAACGAATAAATATGAGGGGCCGTTAGCTCAGCTGGTAGAGCAACAGACTCTTAATCTGTGGGTCGAAGGTTCGACTCCTTCACGGCTCATATTTTTTCACAGTATTTTTCTCTGGCGAGAGTGGTGAAATTGGCAGACACGCTAGATTTAGGATCTAGTGCCGTAAGGTGTAAGG
>CBDVAD010000358.1:0-4102 GCA_965371875.1 uncultured bacterium | reverse complement strand
TGTTTTTAAGATTGTCTCCGGGTTAGTCAGGATAAACTTTACTGAGCCGTCTGACACATCCTGCCAGAGTTTGTCCCTTTCAGCTTTGCTTTGGCCACCTCTTAGTATACCCGGATTTATTCCTGCTTCAATAAGCCTTCTTGCCTGGTCTGCAATAAGGGAGAGCAGGGGGAAAACTACAATTGTAAGCCCGGAAAGAAGAACTGCCGGAAGCATGAAACAGAGTGATTTACCTGCTCCTGTGGGAAGAATAACTATTTGATTTGGTCTTGTGTCATAAATCTCGTATTCTCCTGTTACAGGATTTTGTTCTGGTTTATGTGCAAAACCTTCCGCTCCTGCTGCTTCCAGGATATTGCTTATGACCAGGCGCTGGTAGGGGAAGAGGTAATCTATATTAAAGTACTCTTTCGCGATTTCCTGTAAGGGGTCTTTGTTGTTCATAACAGTTAGTACAGGGGGAAAGGACATGCTGCTTCAAAAGATGAGCATATTTACAGTTCTTGACCAACTTCCCATGCTGCGACACGAAGCACAATTGCCTCATCCTCACTCACTCCTTCAGGTCTCCATTTTGCATCACGGGGATCAAGATTCGTTAAGACATTAACGAAAACACATGCTGCTAGATAGTTTCCGCATTCAGAAGGGGCTCCACCGGTAGAATTGTGAAGTTTGATTTTCGGGTGCTCTGAAAGAACTTTTTCCCATGCATCTCCGACACGAGCCATACGGCCACCAGCTTCTGAAGCTGCCCGAGTGTACGCTTTTCTTACTCGGCCCTGCATTTCCCCGGGGTTCCCGCCTGACCATGATTTTTCATATATTTTTGTTAATTTCACCGTTGTTCCCTTGGGGTCATAAACCCAGGTTTCGTAGAAAACAACCTCTGCACCTACCGCTTTTGCCTCATTCGCCAATACCAGTGCATTTTTAAGAAACTTTTCAGGATATTCAACAGGATAACTGATTGATCCCTGAATTACTACAATATCAAACCCGCCTGTCCTAATAATATGCAGCGTATCTGAATATTCAGGCGATATGTGGTGCGTGAGACCCACTGCACTTCTTGTGCTCGCTTCAGTCTCTATTCCGGGTTCAGCACCTAATTCCAGGGCCAGGGTCTCCACTTGTAATGGAAAATCCCAGAAGCTAGTTAGGTGATTCCCAATAAATAAAACCCTTAGTGGTTTACTGCCATTTGAGTTCTTAGTTTGCTTTTCTCCAAGAGATTGACAGGAAAAAATTGAGAGAATGAAGAGTGACACTAATACCGACAAAAAAATAATCTTCTTACTGTAAATCATAGTTAAACCTCCCTGGTTTTTATATCTTTTCATACTACTACCCGATAATTATTGGAGTGGAAGTAAATGCAAGATCTCAGGTGAATATTTTAGAGCTTTAACCTTTCATTTTATTAGAGTTACGTTTGATGCTCATGGTATCAGAGGCCAGGAGGCGACAGGTTTCTTTCAGAATCAGAACAATAAAACAGCAGAAAAACAACAAACCCGGGACACCCTTTATGCTTAAGGTGGCTTCGTTCATGCCTGGCTCCAGTATTTTACCGAATAAACTTTATCTAATAGTATTATAACACATTATTCCTGATAGTGCAGAAAAAAGAAAGTTGTATGAAGAGTTAAGAGAGAAGGTTCCCTCCTGCTACCCAAGATCTTGGGAGCTGGCAGCATTTGGACAGAGCTGATATCATAGATAGGGATTCAGAAGATTGTAACATATAAGATACTTACCCTATGGTGATGGTTCAGGTTTAAATCGTGCCTCGGAAATTATAGATGATAAACTCAGATAAGAGTTGTTAAATTTCTATTGTTCTTTGTGGAAAGGGTCGTTGACCATCGAATCTAATCGTGCAGAACACTTATCTTCTCCTTTGATTGTAAACGATAATGTATCATTTTTATAAGTCCAGGTATAAGTAGCTTTCCCCGCACCTATTCCATCACAATAACTATCTGTTTCAAAGGTAAACTCATTGGCATGGATAGAATAGGTTCCTCTAGCTGCAACTGAGAAATTAGCTCCTCCCCATCCTGATTCTAAAAACGTGAAACTGTCGTTATCAGTGAGAATAATTTGATATCTTCCAGAATCCGTCACAAATGTACCTGTTGGAAACTTAGTCGTATCACCGGCGGAGCTGACGCAGGCCGTAGCTACCAGCATCGTAAAAAGCAATAACATGCCCACTGTTATTACATATACACATTTTAACTTTGAACCCATAAGGTTTCTCCTTAGAGAATTGGTTTGGTGAAGAACTGATGTGCTCTACAAGGAAGATTTGTCTGCTGCAGGAACTATTGATTGAAATGTAATATTTTATTTTTGGAATTGTCAAGTTTTTTTAAGAATTTTTACATTGGAGCCATATGTCAATTTTTATGCATTCTGAAAGATTAATACATATAAGGAACATAGGGTATGGTGCTTTATTTGTATGTTACCTTCTTACTGCGGGAAAATATCAGAACAGGGAAGTTATTAGCACCATTTAATAGACTAGTAATTATTGCTGTCAACTCCCTGTTTTTCGAGATGGTTTCTATTACGCCATAACTGATATTCGGCCTGTCCGGATTTGCAACAATTAACTCTGGGGATTTGTCTGGAAACACTATCTCCTTAACTCTTTTAATAATACTGTCCGGTGCAGTGGTTGTAAAAGCTGTAACCTTCTTGCCATGACTGAAACAAATACCTTCAAGTGTGTTGTAATTTAAGTTTGGAACATCTTCCGGATTCTGTTATCTGGAAGGAAAATATTGCTTCCTTGAAAAAAATAATCCATAACCATCGGAAGGATAAAAAAATATTTAAGATATATCATCTTACTAGGGAAATAAAAAACAGCAAAAACATCTAACAAGATGTCTCTGCTGCTAAATAATTTAAAGATAATAAACTTTAGTAGTTATTTCTGTTATCTCTTCTTGGCTTTTCAATTGCTTCATTAACACGCAACATTCTTCCGCCGAATTCCTTCTGATCAAGTGCAGATATTGCAGCTGTTGCAGCAGCATCATCTGCCATCTCAACAAATCCAAAACCTTTAGACTGTCCTGTATATCTGTCTTCGATGATTACAGTAGAAACAACTTCTCCATAGTCTCCAAACATCTGTCTCAGATCATCTTCTGTGGTAGCATAATTCATGTTACCGGCATAAATCTTTTTTGCCATCTTTCCCTCTCTTTATAGATTATAGGTTTGAAGTGCGATCTATCAACGATAAATCAAATGTCGCTTTTCAAATACACAATTCAAAATTTCCATGGATTCGTACAAAGAAAGGTTGTCAATGTGAAAAAAATAGAAGCGGTGATAATAAAAACTCCATCATGGTAAGCGGATATATATAACCCGAGAACCATATTACACGTTCACATACTTATTTATCATGGAACATAGGTTTTGTCAACCATACTAAATATATGTCAAGACTCGATAGAAATGTCCTCAATTCTCAGAAGTAAGCTGTACAAAGACATAGATTAGACAGATTAATGTATATGGGCAAATTAGTGTATGGTGTTTTTTTATATGCACCAATGTTATCTGGACGGATTTATCCCTGTAAGCGGTTGAAAAGCAGGGTCAGGACAACTCTTTGTAAATAAAACGTCCACCACTCTCATTAATTAGTGATGGCATGACAGAACAGGTTCCAAAAGAACAGCGGTTTTTATGTGTGTGCTGTCAGGGCTTTTTAGCTATTTAGTAATTAAAGAGGGTAAGGTTATCTTGCCTCCTTTTTTTATTATTTTTAAGGATAAAAAGATTAATACATATAAGTAAAATAGGGTATACCAAAAGCTATCGTAGCAACTAATATCCCATCCTCAGAGCTGTAGAACCATTTTTCAACTGTACTTTTTTCTTCTCTGCTAAGACCTGCGTGATAGAAAAAAATATTATCTCTGCCAAGTCGTTCCCGCAGCATATGCGCTGTCAGTTCCGCACCGGACCTGCTTCTGGAAAAGATAAGTACTGGAAAACCGTAAACTTTTTCTTCTGTTGCTGTTAGTAGTTCTAACAGTTGTCTGTTTTTTGAAATAGTGTGTATTACTTT
>CBDVAD010000357.1:0-4111 GCA_965371875.1 uncultured bacterium | reverse complement strand
GATTCAAAGCTATTATCTAAACAGTATGGAATAAAAATGCAGGCAGTTTATGATCTTAAAATATTAGTTAATCTGCTTGATTTTGAGAGAAAGGGACTGGATGCTGTTATAAACAGATTATTGGGAATTACCATTTTGAAGAAAAAACGGTTTCAGCGATATAACTGGACACTGAGACCTGTTGATAAAGATGCAATGCAATATGCTTTATCTGATGTTGAGCATTTGTTTGTGTTAAAGAAAAAACTGTTCGATTTAATAGAACAGGAAGGCAAAACAGAAGAATTAATTTACAATATAATAAGAAAAACAGTAGATTTTGATCAAAAAACAATACCTGGAATATTAAAATCATTTGATTATAAGAGATTGAGATCGGCTGAGAAGAATCTCCTGAAAAAGATATTTGAGATACGTGAAGAGATTGCCAAAGAACTTAATGTCCCGCCTAATCTGGTTATGACAAAAAGCCAGCTTTTTGACGTATCAAAAGATTTTCAGACTGTAAAGAGCCTGGAATTTAACAGGAGAATACCCCGTAATATAAGGAATAAATTCATTGAGCAATTAGAAAAAATTTAGGATCGGAGACAATAATATATAAAACTATTTTGCAAAAATAAATGCTGTAAAAAGTTGACTCTTTTGTGGGAATTCATAAACTTAAAAGTATGGTAAAAAGAGATATTGATGTTCTTGTTATCGTACTCGCCGGCGGGGAGGGGCAGCGCCTGAAACCCCTGACAAACAGCCGTTCAAAACCCGCAGTTCCCATAGGTGGTAAATACCGCCTGATCGACATTCCCCTGAGCAATGCCTATCATTCAAGATTTAGAAAGATACTTGTACTGACCCAGGGCAAAGCACGGTCTCTTCACCGCCATATCAAGAATACCTGGACAAATGATGAAAAGTCGGAAAGTTTTATCAATCTGCTCACTCCCCAGGAACTTGGATCTGTTTATAAAGGTGATGCTGATGCTGTCAGACAAGTTGTGGAGGACATAGAGTACCACAATCCCGATTATGTACTTATTTTACCCGGTGATCATCTGGTGAAAATGCAGTACTATGATTTTATAAGATTTCTTGCAGACAGGGATGGTGATGTGGCTATCAGCATTATTTCCCGCTCTCTCCAGATGGCTGGTTTTTTCGGGTCCTTATCTGTTGATTCAGACTCAAGAGTTGTTGCTTTCAGGGAAAAAGACCCGGATACTCCCTTCAGAGCGAAAGATGAAAACAGTTTTTATGCGTCCATGGGAATTTATGGATTTAAAACAGATGCTCTTTTAAAATCTCTGGAATACGAGGGCAATCTTTTTGGTAGAGATATTATTCCCCGGTTACTGAATGGTATGACAGTTCTTGGATATGACTATAGCGAGTATAACAAGATACATGAGACAATACTTACAGAAGAAGATGGGCGGATGATAGAAAAAAAGGTGCAGGAAAGTTCAGATTCCTGTTACTGGAGAGATGTCGGTACTATTGACGAATACTTCAAGGCAAACATGGATCTGGTATCAATTACTCCAAAATTAAACCTCTATGGAAGGGAGTGGCCTTTCTTCTCTATTGATAACAATCTTGGGCCCGCAAAAGTCATTAATCCGGAGCGAAGAAGCGGTGTGGAAAGCGCTATCATCAGTGAAGGGTCCTTTTTAAGTGATGTTGAGGGAAAGGACATTGTGATATCACCTTCGGTTTATATAGAGAAGTCCAACCTGAATCAGGTGATCTGTTTCAGTAACTGCAATATCAGGAATTGTCACATTCAGCGAACGATAATAGATAAAAATGTAGAACTTAGAGATATGGAAATAGGATTTGACGAGGAAGCAGATCGTAATAACGGTATTTATATAGATAAGAGTTCAGGTATCAGGATAGTGCAGAAAAAGTATCGCCGAACCAGGGAATTAAAACCTTAAATAAATTTAATCACTTCATCAAATGGCTTTCTCTTTTTTTGACCTTTCTTGCTGAACCCGGCCACCGGGTAGCCCAGGGGTGTAATGGCAAATATTACCTCACCTCCCTTTAGGTTCAGAGCCTCTTTGAGTACATCCGGTGAAAATGCAGCTATCCAGCAAGTACCAACACCTTCATATTCTGCTGCAAGAATCATATGATCTATAGCTATTGTAAGGTCCGTTTCCAAAGAGTTGTATCCATCAGATGAACGGGTCCATGCTTTTTCCTTATAACCTTTTACAACAAGGATATATGGTGCAGCCTGAAACCAATCTGATTTGTAGCATGGCCTCATTTTTTTCAGCATTTCCTCTGAAGACACCAGTAGAAACTGCCATGGCTGTCTGTTTCCAGCTGATGGAGCCAATCGTCCTGCATCCAGAATACGCCTTAGAATGTCTTCGGGTACCTTTCTGTCGGAATCATAGGAGCGGATACTCTCCCGTTCTGAGATAAGTTTATGAAAATTCATTCAGCAGCTCCTTCTTTTAATTTAAAATATAGTACACGAAAACAGATAAAAATCATAGTCAGGTTGTTTTCCTGTGATGGCAGCTTTGGAGTTTTTAAGTAATCAAAGAAAAAGATTGACTTTTTGACAATGAAGTACTAATATTATATTGTACTAATACTTTAATACAATGTTTATAACATCTGTATAGGATCTACCGAAATCAGGAGGTTGTTGTGAATATCGAGGAAAAAATAATGGAAAAACTGGCCACTTTTGTAACAAAGTACAAATGGCTGGTTCTGGGAACCGGAATTGTCCTGTTTGTTCTAAGTATTTTTGCTGCCGGCAATATAGAGATGAAAACAGAGATGAAAGATATGATGCCCGGGGATGATCCATGGATTATGAGCTATACAGAGATAGATGATCTTTTCGCCGGAGGGTCCAATGTTATTATAACTATTGAAGGCAGCAGCAAAAAGAAATTAGCGGTCGCTGCTGATAAGATTGTCCAAAAAATTAAAGCCAATAAAGAAGTAATGGATATAACCAGGGCAATTGATTTAAAACTTGAGCGTGAGTTTGTCGAGAACTGGGGTCTTCTCCTGCAGAAGGAGGAGGATCTCGAACGTACAATGGATCAGTTTGCCGAACTGAACCTGCTTCCCTTCCTTAGAGCAATGAACGATTCATTTGAGGAGACCTATACCGGAGACAGCTCCGAAGAGGAGATGTCCAACGCCAGACAGGAAACGGAAGCCGTAGGAATGCTTAATCAGATGGATGAGTTTTTCTCTCTTTTGGCAGAATATATTGAAAATCCGGACAGTGTTTCTCTCTCTGAGCAGGGGCAAAACCTGTCAGAGATATTCCTGTATGGAAGTGAGTACAACTTCAGTCCTGATAATACTATGCTGATGTTTACTCTTATTCCAGACTTTGGACCCATTGATTTCGAAGAGGCTATTTTTATGATGGCGGAGCTGAACAAAATCAAGGATCAGGTGGAAAGTGAGATTACAGAAATTAAGATTGGATTCACCGGGGATATCCCCATACAGGCAGATGAGCAGGCTGCCATGAGTTTTGATCTGATGATTCCTGCCATGGTCGCTCTGGTTCTTATCCTGATTCTTTTTATCTTCTCTTTTGACCAGTTCCGCTCAGTTATTTTTATCCTGATCTCCCTTATAGTAGGTATAGTTTACAATTTTGGTTTTCTGGGAATAACCGTCAAAGAGATAAATATGATGACAAGTATGATGTCTGTTCTCCTTGTTGGACTGGGTGTTGATTATGGTATCCAGGTTGTAACAAATTTCAATACCTATCGTAAAGAGGGGCATGAACCTCCTGAAGCGCTCAGATTGACATATACCAGGGCAGGGATGGGAATTTTCCTTGCAGCCCTTACAACCTCTCTGGCTTTTTTTGTAATGAGTATAACAGGTTCGAAGGCATTTGCGCAGTTTGGTATGGTTCTCGGCACCGGTATACTTCAGTGTTTTCTTTCTATGTTTTTCCTTCTGCCTGCTTTTCTGTTAATTTTTGGTAAGAAAGATTTCTCAAAAAAACATCTGCCCAATATCAACTATAATTTCCTTGCAGTTCTTGGTAAGAAGTCCCATAAATACAGGGTTTTTACAATAATAGCTGGAATTATTGTCACCGGATTAC
>CBDVAD010000356.1:0-4125 GCA_965371875.1 uncultured bacterium | reverse complement strand
AAGAAAGTAGATTCCGCTTCTAATTGCGAAATCCCATGTTTTTCTTCATTTTTTATACTTTTTGTTTTATTCCACTCAAACTATATGTATCCCATAATTATATTTTAATTATACTATTGGTTTTTTATATTGTCAATTTTTTTGACCCTTTTTTACTTCTGTTCCATTAGAATCATAATACAGCACAAATAAACTACTATCGGAGATTAAAAACAGTTGTCAGAAAAGCAGTATTCATAAATTTGAAGCTCGCAACCGTAAACAGACTCCAGAGTCAAATTCTTCCACTGGGGTTTCCTAAATTTATAACTTTTTGCCGTTTTTGGTCGTTTCTGTGGACTATTCCCATTTTCAGTACCCAGAAGAAAGGTAACATACCATATTCAATAGTTTTATCTATATCCTATTATTCCAAAACAACACAATTAAACATATCTTCCAGATATACAGAACAACCTTCCTTTTTCAAAGAAATCACCGGTATCTAGAACTGCATCAACTTATAGAAGGGCAGATATACTCCTAAAAAAATGTATAACTAATCAGTTTAAAAAAAATTATCCGGACAGGATAGAAATTACTTTTTGTTATACCGCAACTGTATATCTACATACTCACCATTCCACACTAACCCGGTATAATCCACCTATTCAGCAATTTTTTCTCATAGTGGGGTATTTTAATTTACCATACTATGGGTAGAAGCACTTGCCATTTCCAGACAGAAAACTCCTCAAGAAAGTAGTTTACCTGATTACGATTATAAAATATCTATAGCTGAACTGCGCAAAGCAGGCAAAGCGAGATTTTTTTTAAACAAACACCTTGGGTATTATGTCAGGGTCAACAAGGAGGAACAAGGTACGCACTCCGGTTATCCCTGGCGCGTTCCGTCAAACACGATTCAAATTTCCAGAAATCCTTTCATGGATTATATCAATTTGCCTTTTAGGAACTTTATGCTGATTTGCAATACCCCTCCAATATCCAAGGGCTTCTTTTACTTTATTTACGATAGTTCGCCACTCCCTGATATCAAAATCACCTGCAATCTCTTCAAACTCACTGAGTTTAAGATTCCGCCTTTTCCCTGCTGCAGCCATGGCGTGAAGGCCTTGCTCTCCAGGTGAATAAGCAAGATCATAAGCGGGAGAAAGGTACCACCGTCCAGTCCTATCCATAAGAAATGAAAAGTTTTTTGCATGATCATCCTTATTACTACCAAGATAATTGAAAACCATACGGCGGTAAACTTCGGTTACCTGTTCCTTGTCAAGACAGAGTTCTGCAACAGTACGAAAGAGTCTGGTATAATCAATAGCAGCTTTACGAAAATTGATACTTAACAACGCCGCAAAGGTCTGGGTATGATAACGTCCCCCATATTCATCAATATCAAACCTTGTTATTGCAAAATGAGCATCTCCACCTTTTTCAGTAAGCAGCCATGTAGCCGGTATTTTGATTCCTGCAATTTCTGCCATTTTGAAATAACAATGTTCTATCCGCTGCCAATGATCACCATTCTTCTCCGCAACTTTAAGAATAATTGGAGTCCACCCCTCCTCAAGCTCACCTGTTGTATAACGAATAAGATTTGATCCGTCATTCTTCATATCAACAAGATACTTCGGTCTTGCTCCACCCGCAGAACCACCGGCCCGAAACAGCTGCTCTACAATCCCGTTTATATCACCGGATATAATACGCTGAGAAACCTTTCTGAGCTGTGCCAATTCTACAGCTTGTACACCGGATGGAAATGATTGCTGTGGTTTAAACTGGAGGGCTCCCATACCATAGTCACCGACAAAACTGAGTCGTTCCAGGGCAGAAACAGTGTGCATTCCAATTTTCTGAAACTCGGCATCCTGAACCTTCCTTCCCCAGGCATCAGGCAGCGCATCGGCAAACAGGCTATGAAGATTGTACATATCATTATTTCTATCTGCAATAAAAGTCTCTTCTCCAAGGGGCAGAATGTAGGGAGAAAGCTCCAGCCCGGATGAAAGAAATGCCGGATCATAATTGAAAACATACCTGCCCAGTTTTTCAGAAAGAAACAGTTCCCCTACTGTATATGAGATATGACGAAAGTTAAGAAATATCTGCATCTTATTCATCGTACGGTTTTTAACCTCTCTGCCCTTTCAAGTTCCGCAATAGACCACCAGCTCCTGTCTGTGACAGATTCCACAAGATGACGGTCCATTTTATATAAAACTGAAATTTTAAGAAGATTGGCCAAACTGATCTGCCCGCTTTTTTCAAACAATCTGAGAGTTGCAATATTTACACCGGAGCGACTCGCCGCTTCCACCTGTTTCAAGCCCAGGGCGATACGTCGATCTTTAAACAGATCCCTGATTTGCAGTAGATATTCTTTTTCGAGGGATATCATATAATCAATATATTACTAATATAAGTTATTTTCAAGCTATATTTGTATTATATTATTAATTTAGAGACAAGAACACCCATACATAATTACAGGTACATAGCTGTTAGCACTGAAAACAACAGAATATTGCTGTATTGTTTTTCCGGAAACAATTGATTATTCCAACAATCAATGCTGGTCCATACCTGTCATCTTAATAAAATTGTGATAATGACTCCCCTTCCAGTATATTTTACCGCAGCTGTCGCAGACCTTGAAATCATCATAGTACTTTGCCGTTTTAGGGGCCAGTCTGTCCAGAATCTCTTTCTTATCCACCTGCCGGAGATTTCCATTACATTGTGGACAGCGGGAATAGATGGACACAGAGTCTGTAAGGTCAAATCTTTCCAGTACAGCATTGTACTGAATGACAGCATTCTGAGACCTTATCCAGTGCCCCCTTTGAATTATCGAGCGTTTCAGCAGATCCCTGTCCCTTGTCAGTACAATTCTGTTTTCCCGGGCAGATATTTCCGCAATCTCTTTGTCCTCATATGAATTGCTGTAGAGAGTGTCAAACCCTCCTATCCGCAGGTATCTGGCCAGCTTTCCAAGATTTACATCGAGTATAAATTGGGTTTTTCTTAAAGGCAGGGGTCTAAGTTTTGTTGCATTTTTTATATTCAGTGATTCAAAAACAGGGTAAACAGATATTCTGTCCCTATCAATGACCTGATAGGAGAAATCAACGGAGTTGCTGTTTACAAGAATTAAATCAACCTCTGTATGGGGAACATTTTCTGACTCAATAAGGTCCTTTACAGTCTGGCCCGGATTGGTTTTAACAGTAAAACTAACCTTTTTTTTCTCTTCTTCGAGGAAATCATTGAGTTCTTCATAGAATCTGATAGTAACCATCAATATTATTATATCATGAATAGAACCATAGACAGGAACTTCTATTTTATGGATATTATTGCCAAATAATGTGGATTAATTGTTCAGATATTTGAAGCAGCAGACCATTTTTAGGTGTACTGGTAGATGATAAGCAATTGACTCATTATGAGCTATATACCATAATTAGGTAAATATTGGTACTTAAGGGGTGCAAAATGGTAAAAAACACAAGTATTGCTCTTGGTGAACATTTTAATGGATTTATTGCAAGTCAAATTAGAAGCGGCCGTTTCGGATCTGCAAGTGAGGTTGTCCGGGCCGGGCTGAGACTGCTTGAGAATAACGAAACTAAACTTGAAGCTTTGCGAACTATGCTGACAGAAGGAGAAAAAAGCGGTTTATCCGACTATAGCTATGAATCTTTCATCACTGAATTGGATGAAGCAAGCCAATTATGAAGTTATTTAGATTAACAAACAGAGCAAAAAGCGACCTGATTCAACTTGCAAAATATACAGAAGAACACTGGGGAAGAGATCAGCGTAATTTGTATGTAAAACAGCTTGATGATACGTTTCATCTATTAGCTAATAATCCTCTGGCAGGTAAAGCATGTGATTATATTAAAAAAGGTTATAGGGGAATACCCCAGGGAAGCCACATTATTTTTTACAAAGAAGGCTCATTAAGTAAAATCGAAATAATTCGTATCCTTCACAAAAGTATGGATATCTCCTCAAAGTTTATTAATAATTAGATATCAGCTATCAATCAAATCTCTATCCAGAAAATCAGGGAACATATAAAGCACCTGCCCTTCAGATGAAACTTCCACATTTGCA
>CBDVAD010000355.1:0-4137 GCA_965371875.1 uncultured bacterium | reverse complement strand
TGATATACAGCTACTATTTTTACACTTATAAGAAACAGTACCTTCAAAGAAGAGAAATTCATATATTTTTCCAGATTCAGATAATTGGAGATTATCTCCTCCTTCTTGTTCTTGTATTCTTTTCAGGTTTTATGGAAAATCCGCTGATATTTTTCTTTGTTTTCCATATCATTATCACATCCTTCCTTTTTACGTCCAGGATAGTAACTTATTACACCAGTTTTCTGGTACTTGTAATTGGGAGTATTTCACTACTGCAGCATATCCGGATTTTGCCCGTTTATTCATTATTTACAGAGTGCGGCAGCATGGCTCCTATCGTGAGACTTGTTCAAACTGCGGGGTTCTCTTCTCTATTGATAATAACAGCTTACCTGACTACCAGTATAATAAACAAAATAGATGCCAGAGGAAAACAATTTGAAGTAGAACTTAATAGATATAAAAGTCTGGATAAGATTAAATCAAATTTTATTCTTCAGGTTACTCATGAACTGAGAGGCCCCCTTGCTGCTATTAGCGGTTTTCATGAAATGATACTACGGGGCATTACAGGTGAAATTCAGGATCATACCAGAGATATAATAACCAAAGCTGACAGGCGAACAGACAATCTTTTAATAATAATTGGAGAAATGATCGACTTTGCCTATATGAAATCCAGTGATGATATTTCTTTTAAAACAAAGGTACTGTCTGTCAGAAAAATTATCAGCGAAAATATAAGTAATGTTACGATCAAGGCAGAGCAGGAAGAGGTTCATCTTTCTGTTGCATGTCCAAAACATCTGAAAATAAAGACAAACAACGATCTTATTAACATAATTCTTGGAAATCTGTTATTGAACGCCATTAAGTATACACAGACGGGAGGTAATGTATCGCTGATTGCTTCAGAAAAAGGTCATGAGG
Source organism: uncultured bacterium (assembly GCA_965371875.1). Classification (GTDB taxonomy): domain Bacteria; phylum Spirochaetota; class Spirochaetia; order B11-G9; family B11-G9; genus JAJRQE01. The sequence goes on along the minus strand of CBDVAD010000355.1, from coordinate 3,225 downwards.
TTCACATTGTTGTAGAAGATAATGGTATTGGTATATGTGACGACGAGATTGAAAAAGTTTTTGATGAGTTTTATCGCTCCAGAAGAGCAAGGGAACTTGAAAAGGATGGAACAGGACTTGGTCTGTCAATTGTTCAAAGAGCTGTTAATGCTCTACAGGGACGGATTATTGTATATTCAAAAGAGGGCAAGGGCAGCAGCTTCCACGTGTTTCTGCCAGCTTATATAGATACAGGAAAAATACCGGGAGGAGAAAATGCAGAGAATACTGATAATTGATGATGATGAAGATATCATCGAAACTGTTGGATCATTGTTAAAATATGAAGGGTATGAGATTGATTTTGCGACTACAACAGAAAGCGGGGTAGAGATGATAAAAAAGACTTCCCCTGATCTTGTACTGCTCGATATCATGTTCCCTGATAAAAAAACAAAAGGTTTTGATGCTGCAGCGGAAATTAAAGAGCTATATGCTGATCTTCCGTTGTTCGTTTTTACTGCAATAAACAGAGAATATGCCTTTGATTTTTCCAAGGATGATATAAAAGCTGATGAGTTTATTAATAAACCGATCAAGCTTGACAGACTGGTTGAACTAATAAAAAAGTATATTTAGAGGCCTCAGGCTGCCCGGTTTTTCTTATCGGACAGCCGACGGCACTGCTCTCGAATATTATTTACTAAAGAGAAAAAGTCACGCATTAGAGAAACCATACTGTAACGTCCTTTTTCTGTGACCCTTATTGAACCGTGTTTTATTATTACAGCCCCTGATAAAAAGAGAAAAAGCAGTTCAATAAACAGATAGATAAACCATAACCTGCCATGATTCTTCTTCATCTGTTTAGGCTCCATTCTGCCGCCAAAAAGTGACATTAAAAGTGCATAAAGCAGTTTTTCCTTTCTGTTAAAATATTTACCCATAGTCATAGCAGATACACCTGTATTAATTGTATCTATGTACTGGTTAATAGAAAATGTAGTTGCAAACATGCCCCCTGACAGGTAAGAAAATGAGCCGGCACCTACTCCAATATAGTAATCCCTGGTTACAATGTACTCATCTATTAAATTCCCTTTTCTGGTAAAACACCATGCTGACGTTCTTTCATAGCTCTCCAAAAGTTTATCAGAAATTAGTTTGTAAAAATCCTTCTCATTTCCTGCACCATGGTTTCCCAGAGCCAGGGTCATCTTTTCTTTTACAGAAGAGGAAGACATTAAAGGATAAAATGTTGCCTGGTCAATTTCCAGATCTTTTATAATAGAAATATCTCTTTCCAGTGTTTCTACAGTTTGCTCCGGGAAATTGAAGATCATATCTACATTTAAAGTGTCAAATATACCAGCAGTATCTTTTAATCGCTGCTGAATCTCTTTACCGCTTCCATATTTATCAAAGCGTTTAAGTTTTTTTAACAGCCTGTTGTCAAAGGTCTGTACTCCTACCGAGAGTCTTGTAACACCTGAGTCCTTTAGGATTTTTAGGATTAGCGACTGCAGATGATTAGGATTTGTTTCAACTGATACTTCTTTGATATCCCAGAGAGATTTGATAAGTCTTATAGCTTTACCAAGATGTTCCGGCCTTACGGTTGGGGTACCTCCTCCAATATAAACTTCATCAAATTTGAAACCTTTTTTATGGTATCCCAGAATCTCCTTTTCAAGTGCAGTAAAATATGCATCAGCCAGTTCATCATCAAATTTCACTTTAAAAAAGGAACAATAAGGACAAAGCTCCTCACAAAAGGGAATATGGACATATAGGAGTAGTGGTGTATCAGGGGCTGTAAGCACCGGTGGTCTGGAAATTGGAGAAACTCTAAGACTCCAGTGCATCATCATTCTTGAGACCTTGTTAAGCAGTAATTCCGAGATGTCTTTCATGTGTCTTTTATAACATACAAAACATATACTTTGCAATATAATAAATATTATATGTGGTTGAAGCTCAATATGTATAGTAAATGTACTATATATTAGATTTTTTACTCTTTATATATGATAATTATAATAATATTACTAATTTAGTAAATTTTATTTGACAGAAAGCTAACAGTTATTGTAATGTATATGTACAATATATTTTTTAGGAGAATATTATGAAAAAACTTACGCTTATTGCAGTATTGCTGATTATTCTGTCAGTTGCTGTATTCACAGGCTGTTCCAAAAAGGTGCCTGAAGGGGCTCTTGGTTCAATGGCTACAAAGAGTGCTCCGGTCATGGATGGAATGGTTGATGATGTATGGGATGATGCACCGGCACTTGTGGTTGATGTTTATGTACCTCAGTATCCGGTCTTTGATTCAAGCTACTTCAAAGATGCATATGAAGTTAGCATGCAGAGCCTTCATACTGATACGGATGTTTATTTTCTGTATCAATGGACAGGTGACAAAGAAGAATCACAGGCCAGACAGTCATGGTACTACAATGCAGTTGAAGGAAAGTGGATGCAGAAACCAAAATACAAAGACGATGGCTATTATGGACCTGAGTATGAAGATAAATTTGCTGTCATCTGGGAAATTGGAGACTCTATAGACGGTTTTTCAGAAAATGGATGCGCAATTCTCTGTCATGGTGAAAAGAAAGCTACTAATGCCGAGGGTGAAACTGCTGATATATGGCACTGGAAGTCTGATAGAACAGGTCCGGTAAATCAGATTGATGACAAATGGCTTGGTTATTCTGATGGGAATGGAAGAAACGGAGATGAGGGAACAGGAGCTTACTCTTCCAATTCACAGGATCTTACTGATGCTGCAGGTAATACTGTAAAAGCACCTGTATACTGGGTTCCTGGTGCAACAGATTATCACTGGATAATGGATGGAGATAAAAATGCAAGAAAGATTGTTTCTGTTGATGCAGACGGCAACCTTGTTGATGAAGATGGAACAGTTCTTGTAAAAGAGAAATTTAATGGTGAGTCAAATATACAGATTCCAAGTATATACAATATCAAACCTGGAATTGGCGGCAGAGGTGATGTAACAGAATACCACAACTATGATGAAGCGACTAATACATGGACTCTGGAAGTAAAACGAGCTTTGGATACAGGCGATGAACACGATGTTAATTTTTCTGATCCTGAAAGAGAGTACTACTTTTCAATTGCTGTTTTTGATGCAGCGGCAATTGCACATGCAATACCCGGCGGAATGTCAGGAACAGCATACCCACTGGTATTTAGATAATTACTAATCCAGAA
>CBDVAD010000354.1:0-4143 GCA_965371875.1 uncultured bacterium | reverse complement strand
CTGGAGAGATCTGAAAAATTAGCGTAAAATTCATTTAAATCAGTGGAATAAACCACTAGTGAAAGGAGAAAAAAAATAATGAGGAGCAGTCTTGTCTTCATTAATTCAAAATATACTACAATCGGTTATATTTATCCATAAGTTTATGTATTATCGATATATATTGATAAATCTAAGTCAAAAAAATGCCGAAAATAGGGTACATTGGGGTATATTAATTTAGTGCATATTATTCGGAATCGAAATATATATTATTTGCTGCTCTTTTTTGTAATTCTTGGACCTGTAAATTTATATGCTGGTGGTCAGAAAGAAGACAGGATTCCCCAGGCCATGGCTCTTGTTGAGGAAAGACGTTATAACGATGCTATTCTGCTTTTAACAGAGATAATGAAAACAAATCCCGATCAATTTGCAGAGGCTCAAAAGCTTATTCAGCAAATTAGTGTTGTAAGGGAGGCATATAATGATCTTTATGCACAACTTATTGAAGTACTTGACCCTCCGGCCGGGGAGATTATAGATGAGGACAGAGCCTATAATATTATCAAAGAAATGGAGAGTCTTGATAGTGATCCCAACAGGGCAGCGGTTGCTGCATTTGCACAGGCCAGAGAATCGATTGTTTTCGCAGTAAATGACAGGGCGTATGACATTCTTATGGAAACTGCTGCAGCACAAATTTCCGGAAAGGAATATCCTAAAGCAATAGAAACTTATCTTGGTGGTTTTAGTCTTCATCGGGAAGGTTTTATAGAAAAAAATTATGGAAATATAGTAGAAGATCAGATAGAAATTTATCAGGATAGCATAAGAGTTGCTGCCAGGGGATTCTTAAATCTTACTAATACAATTATTAGTGCGTCCAGGGAATATGCTGAAATAATAAAAAGGGGATTAGTTCAGGATATAGAAAATGGATATGCAGATTATTCGATAGTTATGCTTGAGGCAAGTACTTACTGGAAGAGCCTGAAAGGAACTGCAGAGAAGCTGAATAATATCAGATTGTCTGTTCAGAGAGAGGATGAATCGGATATTCCCTATATTTCAACAAACAGTGTTCTTGTCACCGGACGTCACGCCTCAGAGATTAAAGAAGGGATCTCTGGTGTTCTGAGCTATGTCTGGGATGATGCACAGGCTATTGTTTATTCTGAAATAATTTTAGTGCTTGAAGATTCCTATAGGGATGCTGTAAATAAATTTGAAACTTCATATTTCGGGGATTCACGGGGTTTGTTTTCTTATGCAGGCCGACTTGCCTCTGTTGTTGTCGATGTATTAAAACTTCGTGGAGATATGCTTTATTTGGATAGCTCTCTTGCTTTTAAAGACAGCGGTACAATGACTGTCAGTGCTGAGCTGCCGGATCTTATTTTTGCACAAACAGTCTCAGAATCTGTTCTCAGGTATAAAGATCTCTCACTAATTGCTGAAGAGCTTAACAGTATTTCAAAAACTGTTGAGGCCGCAGGAAGTGTGTCTGGGCTTGAAGAAGCTATTTCCGGTCTGGATAATATTCAAACCGACTTAAATAATAACGAAATAACTATAACTGAATTTATTGATAAACAGTCACTTGTTACAGATTCTGTTTTTGATTTAACTAAAACAAAAGATTCTATGGTAAATCTGAAGAATAATCTGGGGATTCTCAATAAAAATATCTTAACTGTTAAGGTAAGATCGGAAGAAAGAAAACTCACTCTTGAAATTGAACCTGTGCGTTTGAAAATAGGTAATTCCGTTGAGGTTATTCTGACATCTGCGGCTTATGTTGATGGTGTTGAAGAGATTATAAACGGACTTCCGCAAAAGGTTAAAAGACCTGACAGGGCAGAGCAGTTACTTACCCAGACAAAAATAGAGCTTGAAGCTGCTGACATTGCACTTACCAGGTTTATAAAAAATGTAGAAGAGGGTAAGGATCCCTCCCTTAAATCTACCCCCTCAATAATAATTCAACTTAATTCAGCTGCGGATCTTAAATCTGATATCCGTTTGAGAAAGCAGGAAATTGACAGGCTTCTTTCTACAGCAAAAGTACTCAATGATGAAGCTGACGATGCATACAGTTTTGGTATTCTCCGTCTGGATGAAGCTTATGGAAAATTCGACAGGGAGGATTTTGATGGTGCAAGAAAGAAATACTATGAGGCTGAAGCCCTCTTTCTTAAATCTCTTGAGTTCAGAGAAGATTTTAAAGTAAGGAATTTATTGACAGGTGAGCTTGCCAAACTCGATTCAGATATCACTCTATCTTTAAACAGAAAAATCATTACAGAAGTAAGGCAACTTATTAACAGAGGTAAGGATTACTATAACCTTCAGGAATTTATCAAGGCAGAGCAGTCCCTTCAGCAGGCTCAGGCAAGATATAAAATAACAAATGAGGAAAATAATCCTGAAGTGGACAGTTGGCTCGCTAAGGTTACAAGAGCTCTTGAAGCAACCAGCGGAAGAGAGATAGCTATTACTGATCCTCTCTATTCTGATATTATTGCTATTCTGAATCGTGCCGGAGAGGAGTTTGAGAAGGGTAAGACGCTTTTGAAATCAAACGGGAAAGATGAAGCTGATGCCCATTTCAGCGAGGCCATAAAAAATATTGAACTTGTAAAAGAACCGTTTCCCCGTAATTTTAAAGCAAGTGTATTGTATCTCCAGATTCTTGAATATACACAACAGGAAACTTTTAACAGTTTTTTCAGGTCAATGTATGATACCGCAATTTCTAACATCAGTAATGATCCAAAAACTGCAGATGATGACCTTCTTGCCCTGTATGAAATTAATCCGGATTTTCCAGGGATCAAAACGGCTATATACCGTTCAGGAGTTTCTTCCGGCCGGATTATTCCTCCTCCTGCACAGGTAGATATTAAAAGAGCAACAGATCTCTATAGACAGGCAAAAACCATAGTTGATTTAGACAGAAGGTCCCAGTTTCCTATAGCACTGGCATATCTGGAAGAGGCAATTCTGATAAACAGTGATTATGATGCTGCTGCGATACTAATGGATAAAATCAGGACCAGTACCGGTGGTATCAGTCAGGTGGCAATGTCCACTTCAGATACACAGCAGCTTAGATATGCAGAATCTCTATATATTGAAGGCAGATATCTGGAAGCTAATATAATAATTAATCAACTGTGGGCTACTCTCTTAAACAGGAAGAGTTCTAAACTAAATGACTTAAAAACAAAGGTAGAAGCAAGACTTTGATTAGAATTGGATTAAAAATACAACGAATTTCTTTTTTCTTTTTTATAGTAGTATTGATCTTTTTACCTGCATCTATTATTTCTGCCCAGGAACTTTTCTGGGAAAATCCCGAGTTGCTTGTTGATAATAATGTTTGGTTTCCTCTTACGGCATTTAATGGAGAATCAAGTATTATTATGTGGCAGGAATTTGATGAATCAGACAATGGTTCAGTAGAAATGAGTATTTCACTCATGACAGCTATTGATGGTAAGAACTGGATTAAGCGGAATAAGGTTCTGGGGCCATTCTCTTTCACCGGTGATAAGGTATCTGTCTCATCACTGGCAGTTGATAGTTCCGGTTCAATATATATAGCTATTTCGAGTTCGGCAGAAGGGATACTTATTTACGCATCCAGGGATAATGGTGAGTCCTTTGAACTGATTGGTAAACCTGGAGGAAAGGAAACAACTACAGTTTCCCCTAAGCTTTTTCTAACTGAAAGTGATAGTTTCATTCTTTTTGTAACCCAGTCCGTAATAGAGGATAGATCAGCTTTTAATCAGGAAAGAACTCTTGGCATAACATATTCTGTATCTTCCAACGGACGGTCCTGGTCTGATTATGTTCCCATGGTATCAGGCGGCAACCTTTCCAATGTATATCTACCTTTTCATGCTTCTGACCGAAGCATCGAACATGTCGTTTTTCAGGCTTCCCCGGAGGATAGTCGATTTTATCAGCTCTACCATATTTCCAGTCGGAACAGGGGTTTGTCATGGTCAGCTCCTACTCTGATAACAGATATTTCTGAAAATGGAAACAGGTCTGTTGATTTTGATAATCAGAGAGCTTTTCTAAAAGAGTTTCGTGGAAATCTTTATATTTTATGGGAGAGAAAACTCGGCAATGGTCCTGCTTTATCATACT
>CBDVAD010000353.1:0-4152 GCA_965371875.1 uncultured bacterium | reverse complement strand
GGAAAACTCATTATTGAGGATAACCCTGAAGGCGGCACAATTTTTTCTGTTATATTACCGGCTTTCAAAGTTGGAAATATGAATTTAAGACTCAACGAACTTGTTGAATGGTTCGGAGTACCAAGAAAAAAGATAGACAGGATGGCAGAAAATTTGAACACCCTTTTTACACTCCAGGAGAGAACTGATATTGTGGACCTGGATACCACTATCTACTGTAATATTTTAAAAAGGTTACGTGAAGAAAATAATAAAAAGAGTCAAAGAGATATTTATGACAGACTCAAAAAATTAAAGAATTTTAATCCTGATGGCAAAACTATAGTTATTGTAGACGACTCACTTTATGTTCAATATTATCTTGGAAAATATTTTGTAGAGCTGGGATATAGAATTGCAGGTTTTGCTGACAACGGACGAAGAGGGGTAACTGCATATAAGAAATTGCATCCGGACCTTATTACATTGGATAATACTATGCCGGTTCTTTCCGGTCTGGAGGCAGCTGAAGAAATATTCCAGTATGATAAAGATGTCAGAATTATTTTTATATCCGCTTTGGGAGATTCAAAACTCTATCGCACTGAGATAGAGGAGAATTATATTGGAGATAATTTCAGGATTCTCACTAAACCAATTGAAAAAGAGGACCTGGAAAGACTTTTAGAGAACTTCTCAACAGACTGACAGAGACCTGGAGTTTATCCATTTTTAAGCTGCCTCTATTGCCCAAACAAGCTTCTGTTGATACCATCCCAATTATGAATAAAGATCTAAACAGCCTTCTCTATGAAGTTAAGGCCATTGAAATAAAAGGCAGTAAAAATATCCCGGTTACCGGACTTGCCTATGATTCCCGTGATGTAAAACCGGGTTATATTTTCTTCGCATTAAAAGGGATTCATACTGATGGACACGAATACATAGATAAAGCAATCAGTAATGGTGCTGCAGTAGTTTTTCATTCTGATAATCTTCTTACATATTCCAGAAAAGTTTCGTACATAAAAGTAAAGGATACCAGATACGTTATGTCTCCTGTCTCTTCCACTTTTTACGATCATCCTTCTGATAAAATGAAGATTATCGGGGTGACCGGAACCAACGGGAAAAGCACTACTGTTTCCATGATCTACCAACTTCTTGGTATGGCAGGTTTAAAAACAGGCTTTATTTCCACTGTGCAGTTTGACACAGGTACAGGACCGGTAAAAAATCACTACCGGCAGTCCACTCCGGAAGCTACGGAAGTCCAGAAGATACTCTTCGAAATGGTTCAGAACGGATGTACTCATGCCGTTGTAGAAGCAACATCCCATGGCCTCTCACCTGTTAACAACCGCCTGGGTGATGTCAGGTTTGATGCAGCTGTTTTTACAAATATTACTCACGAACATCTGGAATTTCATAAAACACTGGATCGATATGTGGATGATAAAGCAAACCTTTTCCGCTCATTGGTTCCAGGTAGTGGAGTTGGAATAGTTAACCTTGATGACCCCCACACCAATCGATTTATAGAATCCACAAGTGCTGATATCTTTTCATATAGTGTAGCAAATAAAGATGCTGATATGTTGGCATACAATATAACAGGGTCCGGAAAGGAAGCTGATTTCTCGGTATCATACAGGTCCGATGAGTATAAAGTTCATATCAATCTTCCAAAAATTTTTAATATAGAAAACTCTCTTGCTGCACTTCTATCTGTAGTAGAACTTACCAATATAGATATTAATACTTTTCTGCCGTTTATGGAAAAACTTATTCCTGCAGAAGGAAGAATGATTACTGTAGATATGGGTCAGAATTTTACTGTGATAGTTGACTACGCTCACTCGCCAGGTTCATTTGAACTGCTGTTTCCAGCGTTGAGAGAGATGACGAAAGGCAGATTAATTCCCGTTTTTGGATCTGCAGGAGAAAGGGATGTTGATAAGAGAAGCCGTCAGGGAGAAATCGCGGATAAATATTCAGATATTATAATACTCACTGATGAAGATCCCAGAGCTGAGGATCCTTTGGAAATTATTATGAATATTGCATCGGGCTGCAGAAACAGGGTTCCGGAAAAAGATATTTTTTTCATTGAAAACAGACAGGAAGCTATTAAATTTGCTTTTAAGATCGCAGAAAAAGACGATCTTGTGGTTTTACTGGGAAAAGGTCATGAAAGTACAATTATATATAGGGATGGATCCATTCCATGGAAAGAAAAAGATGCAGCTGTCCTGGCTTTAAAGGAGATGGGACATAGGGAGAACAGGCTAAAATGAAAACTATTGCAATTCTCTACGGCGGTAAATCAGGGGAGCATGAAGTTTCCTTAAAATCCGGTGGTTCTATATATACAAATTTAGACAAAGCTCTTTTTAGACCTATTTTGATTGGAGTAGATCATGAGGGAATATGGTATCTGCAGAAATCCCCTGGTTTTAGAGAAGATGAAAAATCTTTAAAACTGGAAAGATCAGAAAATTTGATCGTTTCTGTAGTTCCAGGACGTGGTTTATACCGGGAAGGCAAAAAACTTGAGATTGATCTGGTTTTTCCTGTCCTTCATGGAACTTTTGGTGAAGATGGAACTTTGCAGGGCCTCCTTGAAATAGCAGGGGTACCCTATGCAGGAGCTGGTGTTCCTGGAAGTGCCATAGGTATGGATAAAGCACTCGCTAAACAGTTATGGCTTCAATCCGGGCTTCCTGTTGTCCCTTTTATCACTGTCAGAGCAGGTTCAGGCTTTCATGAAGAAGATACTCTTAAACATGCAGTTGAACAATTCGGATTTCCCTTATTTGTTAAACCTGCAAATGCAGGATCTTCTGTGGGTGTAACAAAAGTAAACTCTTTTGAAGAATTATTATCCGGTGTAAAAAACGGATTTAGATACGATACAAAACTACTTATTGAACCTGCTATTGAAGGAAGGGAGATAGAGTGTTCGGTAATAGGAAATATGGATCCAGTCAGTTTCCTCCCTGGAGAAGTAATATCTGATGATTTTTACGATTATGACTCAAAATATATACATCCGGAAAGTGTGAGGCTGTCAGTACCAGCTGATCTGACAGATAATGAAAAAAATAAAATTAAAGAAACAGCTGAAAACGCATTTTTAACAGCCGGAGTAGAAGGATTTGCAAGGGTTGATTTTTTTATTGAAAAAAATACAGGCAAAGTTCTGATAAATGAAATAAACACATTACCTGGTTTTACTGAAATAAGTATGTTTGCAAAATTATGCGACGTATCCGGTCTATCCTATAAAAATATGTTATCAAAAATCATCCGTCTTGCAGAAAAAAGGTACAAACAAAGGGAAAGACTTGTTTTTAAGAAAGATTAATACCTAAACGCCGAAAATGACAGACAAATTGACAAAAAAAGAGGATCTGATACAATAAACAATCTTATACTATGGAAAATATAAAGGAGTTTCCTTATGCAGGATAAATTTGTAATAATCGCTATAATGACTTTTCTTCATGATCTTTTTACTGCCATATGGATTGGTGGAATGATTACCCTGGGACTCTCTGTATTTCCCTCCATAAAAAAGGTTCTGGACATGGGGCCACAAACTATGAAGCTTATAGAAGCAATACAAAAAAGACTGAGTAAGATAGTCTATGTCAGTATTGCAGGTCTTTTTGTTACGGGTGCGGTAAAAGCAAGAATGGCACCTGAATTTCTCGGTCTCTTTCATTTTGGAAATACATATTCCATGATTCTTGGAGTAAAACACATCATTTTTATTCTGATGATAGTAATAGCAGTCCTCCGTAGTCAGGTAGTGGGAAGAAATATGAAAGGTCCAAATCCAAAAGTGGTAAAAACCAGGGCTGGTATGCTTATGCTGAATATGCTTCTTGGAGTCATTGTACTTCTGTTAAGCGGGTTCAATACTGCACTGGGATAAGATCATCTGTTGAGATGTCACTCATAATCTACTATATTAGGAGTGGAGGCTTCTGTTGGATGGCGTAATGATAGATCTTGAAAATAAACTTGCTATGCTGGAAGAGGAACATTTATCCTTAACAGAAGGCATAAAAAAACTTGAAAAAAGAGAATCGAGATTTTACAAAATATTTAAAAACTCAGCAGTTGCTATATAGTAAGAAGATTTATCCGAAGTCTATACGATTTTAA
>CBDVAD010000352.1:0-4166 GCA_965371875.1 uncultured bacterium | reverse complement strand
GGATTGAAAATCCTTAGTTTGAGACGAATACTGCCGTTTGACCCTTCTTTAGTAAAGGGACATTCTGACAGTTTATCATCCGGATGCTTCTCTGTTGATATCTCTATATTATGGAGAAAAAATGAGCATTTTTTCCCGGTTACAGGGCATTCCCCTGAAATTCTCAAGGCTCTGCTCAGAGGACTGGAGTTATCAATGGTCAACTCTTCTGGAAGTATTCTGGCTTTATAATCTTTGTTGAGATATGTAAAATCAATGTAGTTCCTGTTTTCTATGGCTTCTGCCAGCAGCTGAAAATAGGAGGCCATGTCTCTGTCCCCATTGTCTGGGCAATTGTCCATCTCTTTTGCCATCTTAAACATCTTTTCTGATGTGACCGGGTACTGCTGCTCCATAGCAAGAGCAAGCTTTCTTGTTGCTGTTACCAGATGTGTATGGTGGTGATCAAGCTTTTTGTTTATCGCCTGGATGGCCATCTGAATGGAAAAATTCTCAGTCAGGGAAAATGAAACATGGGGGCTGGATCTGCGCTCATTTATTCCGATTCTAAAATCATCCTCCCAAAGCATAGTCTCTTCGCTCAGTTCCATTATATAACGTCCGGCAGTGGAACGGTGTACACCCAGACGCCTGGCTATCTCTGACCGTCGAAGTCCATCCGGGTGGGCCTTGAGAAGAAGTTCAAGTTGCTTTAACCTCGACCCCTTGCTTGTAAATGACATTAAATAATTTCCTTTTAAAATATGATGACTCTATTTAGTTGAATTATTATAGTTTAGGTATGTTGCAGAACCCGCAACAAATGAAGAAAAAATTGCTACTATATAATAATGATTATTATTAGCAAATTCAAGAAATTAAATAAAAAGGAAATTAGCCCCTGTCGCTGACTGACAGGAGCTTGCTGCAATATCAGCTGCAGGTCTTTATACTGACAGATACACCTTCTTTACCTCATCCAGAAGTCTGCTCTCTTCGGAGCTTAAATCGTTGTCTGCCATAGCGGCCTTATACATTAAACTATATATTTTTTCCCTCTTTTTGCGGTCTTCCGGCATCTTAATTGAGAGCCTTCCTGATGCAGCCTGCTTAAAAAGCGGATCAATTATTGCTGTTTTGTAGCCAAATTTCTTTGCTGCGGCTTCGGCAAGTTGTTTTTCTCTTGCATCAAAGATTCCATCTGCTGCAATTATCATCATAATATTGTTAAGGGCATAATCCCTGATGTCATATACTCCGTCTACTACACCGGCTTTTACAGAACTTGTCATTGATTTGCTGGAGATGCTTGCGTATTCTTCCAGTGAAACAATATCCTCCACGACCCAGTCTTTACTTCCCCGGTTATAGGGTGTACCGCAATATGAACATTTAACTGCCAGTTCATCCTCTACAGAACCACCACAGGCAGGGCAGGATCCGGCATACAGTGACCCTTTGGCCTTACCGGCATCCAGGGCTTTCTTGAAAATTAGCACTTCTGTTTTTGAAACTACAAAGGGATCAATTTTTGAAATACGCTTTTTTCCCAGTATTTTTATTCGCTGGAATGAGGAGCGAATTGAAATATAGAGAAGATTATCAGTTTCTGTTTTTCCGGCGCCAATTAAGGATACATCGTTAAGAAATAATCTGTTATAAGCTATGGTATCATTTGTTTTTAGTGTACCCAGTTTGTTATTATAGCTGTCACTTATAAATCTATGGACTTTATCTGTTGTACCTGTGGCAAGAGCTGATAAGATCTGCAGATATGCATTACTTGCTTTATCTTCTATAAGCTGTACAGAAGATTCCCCTGCAAATGCATTTTTTGTTATTTCTGATGCAACATGGTCAAGTTTTCGCTGGCTTGTGCGGGAAGCAGCATAATCATTTGCCTGGGTTATTTCTGATAGTATCCAGTCATAGTCACCATTGTTCAGAAGGGTTCCGCAGAATGTACATTTTACAACATCCGAGTTTTTTCCATCCAGAGGCGCCTTGCAGTTAGGACATTCAACAGTCCCGTAAAGATCTATATTTTTACTGCTTTTTTTTCTGATAAAAGACCAGTACTCAACAAAATCCTCTGAAACATCGGTGTTCAGGCTTTTTGAAAGTTCAGATTTAAAAGTATCATCAGCATAAGCGCTTATTCCTGCATGAATTATATCAAAATCACCATCACTCTCGACCTTGTCTATCCAGATATTATCAATCTCAATATTACTGATACTATTTGTCTGCTTAAGAATCTCCATCATCGAAATTTGGGTAAGGAATCTTTGATTTACTCCATCACTTATGTATCTTCTTGCGCTGGAGATAGTTTTCTCTGTCCATGCTTTCTGAATACCCATAAATGAAGTATCTACTTTATGGAGGAACTCACTCTCATTAAAATCCGGATTTGCTTTTAAAAAGGCAACATATCCTTTTACATGTTCAGCAGATGCCTGACCACCCTGGTGCTGGGCAGGAAAATCTCTGAATGCGGATCTGTTTTTCTTTTGTTTTTTATTTGCGGAAATGTAAAGGAATATTGCTATACCCAGGATTATAAAATTAAAAGGGAAAGGTATTACCCTGAATAAGTATATAACAAGGTAGATTATCCCGAGATCACCACCGCCTCCGGAACTGCTGGAACTGCTTCCACCGCCCCCGGCTCTTGCGAATAAAAGTTCGACTCCTACTGTCAGGAGCAGCATAATAATCAATACAGTAATTTTAGTTAGTTTGTTTCTTTTCATGATGAAAGTTTATGATAGTCTGTACCGGAGGTCAATAGTTTTCCACGCGTTAATGATTGTAGGGGCGCGTAGCGGTTTTTTTGTAGGGGCGAATTCCATATTCGCCCATATAAAAAAACGGAACCCCCGGAAAGCATGACCCGACGTAGGGGCGACCGGCCGGTCGCCCTTACGTCGGGGAACGCCCAAAAAAACCTGTTAAGATCTGTATTTATTCACAATCCTCATAACAACCACTGCTGCCAGAATTCCTGTAAGCAGATTTGCAACGGCCCCGCCTGCAAATATTCCGGAAAGGCCAAACATTTTAGATCCTATAAGTGCAAGAGGGATATACAGGCCCAGTAATCTGAAAAGTGAGAGTACAATTGCATGGATAGGTTTACCAACAGCGTTCAGGACCGAGGCGGATAATAACAGTATTCCCTGAAAACCGTATGTCAACGCTATGATTCTCAGGTAGGAAACAACAGTGCTGATAACTACAGGATCTTTATTAAACAAACCGGCCATAAAAGCTCCGGCAAAATAGAAACCTCCAAAGGCGATAACACTCCATATAAAAGAGAATTTGAATCCCTTTTTTACAGCTTCTGAAACACGGATAAAATTTCCTGAACCCCAGTTCTGACCAGTAAAGGGGATCATTACGGATGCGAGGGAGTGCACTATCATCAGGACAATCATCTCCAGTCTTGTTGCAACACCAAATCCTGCAACAGCAGCTGTCCCGAAACCGGCTACCATTCTTGTAAAAACACCCATTGTGAGTGGGGTTATGATATTTGTAAGAGCAGCTGGTATACCGATAAACAGAATTTGTTTCCATGAAGTGAACAATTCGCTCAAAGTAATTTTTTTAATAGAAAGCAGGTCTCTCTTTATAAGAACAGTCAGCGCTAATATAAGTGTGGAAGCTCTTCCTATGACAGTAGCCAGAGCACCTCCGGCAAGACCCATTGCCGGAAATGGACCAATACCGAATATCAGAAATGGATCGAGTACCATATTTGCAATTGCTGCGAAGGTCATAATAAGTGCGGGAGTTTTCATATCTCCTGTAGCACGGATAATATTGTTGCCTACCATTGGAAAAACTACAAAAATAACTCCTATGTACCATATTCGCATATACTCTTTTATGAGAGGCAGAGTAATTGAATCTGCTCCAAGGAGAGTAAAAAGAGGTTCTATGGTCAATTCTCCTGAAATCGCAGCTACTGCAACAATTATAGCCGCAAGAAACAGGGCATCAGTTGAGAGACGTTTTACTCTGGAAGTATCACCTTTTCCAATGGCTCTCGAAACTACCGATGATGTACCCATTCCCAGACCAAGGGCAATACTCTGAACTACCATAACAACAGGAAATGTGAAGCTCATAGCAGCCAGTTCATTTTTGCCCAGCTGTCCAATATAGAATGTGTCAAC
>CBDVAD010000351.1:0-4171 GCA_965371875.1 uncultured bacterium | reverse complement strand
ATCAGCGATAACCGGTATTACCCGATTCACTGCGGGCAGGATAACCTTCTTACCAAGCATAGCCTTGAAGCGCTTGTCCTTAGGGTTGACAGCGACGGCAGTATCACCAAGTATCGTCTCCGGTCGAGTAGTAGCTACTGTAATAAAATCTTTATTATCTTTCTTTCTAATAATCGCATTTTCTTCTGAAAAGGCCGGTGCTGTGTTTTCAATTGCTTTACTTATTGAAATAGGTCTAAATATTATATTGACTCCAATCTTATATCTTATGCTTAAATTGATTAGAGTCTTACCTTCTTCAAACAGTTCAAGAATATTATGAATATTGATTCAACAATTAAAATAAAAATCTATCTTTTTATAAGTTTTATAATTTTTGTATTTCTTTTTTATATTTTTTATCTTTACGACTTACAGATCAGAAAAAGTCCTGAATATCAATCAAGAGCCAGAAATGTATCTTTAAGAATAAATACTATTCCTGCTCAAAGAGGAGAAATATTTGATCGTAACAGAGATAATCCACTTGTAATAAATATAGATTCTTTTGCAGTGAATATAATTCCTGCAGAAATAGAAGAGGATTCACTTAATTTACTAATATCAAAATTATCCAAAATACTTAATATTGATCCTATAACTATAAAAGATAAAATTCCAACAAATTATCATAATCAATACCATCCTATTGAGATAAAAAGTGGAGTTTCACTTGCTGCAATAAATTTAATTGCAGAAAATATTCAGAACTTTAAAGGTGTCTCCTGGAATAGCAAACCTATTCGCAGTTATCTTGAATATGGATCTATCTCCCATGTTTTAGGATATGTTGGAAATATTACTACTGAAGAATTTCAAGTACTCTATAATAAAGGCTATGATATCAACTCAGTTATTGGTAAAAGCGGTATTGAAAAATACTATGACCAGGTTCTTCGAGGGAAAGATGGTATCCATTACAAAACTGTAGATGTTCAAGGCAGAAAAATACAAAATGTACTTATTGATGATTTACTACCTGAAAATGGTAAAGATTTAGTTCTTACGATCGATAAACATATTCAGAATTTGGCAGAAGAAGCACTTGGCGAACGTATGGGCTCAGCTATTGTACTTAAGCCCTCTACAGGTGAAATACTTGCACTTGTATCATATCCCTGGTTTAATCCAAATAATTTTTATGATGATCAACGTGTTTCCACTTTCAGGGAAGCTGCACTTGATTCCCGTCATCCATTTCTTAACAGAGCAATTCAGTCAAGTTATGAACCGGCTTCCACATTCAAGGTGATTATGACTACTGCTGCTATTGAAGAGGAACTTATTTCTCTTAGCAAGGCAATAAATTGTGAAGGCAGTGTCTGGTTTGGTAACAGAGAGTTTAAATGTCATGTTCCTGAGGGGCATGGGTATTTGGTACTTCATGAGGCACTTGAGGAATCATGTAATGTTTATTTTTATACTTTGGGATTGAAATATCTGGGAATTGATATAATTTCAGATTATGCCCGAAGATTTGGATATGGAAGTTATACAGGAATTGACCTGCCGGGAGAAATACCAGGATTAGTTCCGACTCCGGAATGGAAGGAGAGGATATATAATACTAAATGGGTTGGTGGAGATACAGTTAATACTTCTATTGGACAAGGTTTTCTAAATATTACACCTATACAAATGGCGAATATGATGGCCATGATAGTAAATAAAGGTGTTATCTATAAACCCCATCTTCTAAAAGAGATAAGAGACTCAGTTACAGGAGATTTAATAGAAGAAAAAAAACCAGTAATTATTCATACAAGCACTATACACCAGGAGACATTTATTACTGCCCAGAATTATCTAAGAGGTGTAATTACAGACGGAACAGCTAAAGTAGTTATTACTACCAATGCCGTTAAAGTAGCAGGGAAAACCGGTACAGGAGAGGTTGGATTGGATGACAACTGGAATGCATGGTTTGTTGCTTATGGTCCATACGATGCAGAACCGGAAGATCAGATCGTCGTTGTTACTATGGTAGAAGCAGTTAATGACTGGGAATGGTGGGCAATAAGGGCTGCAAATATAATTTTTCAAGGTTATTTTGCAGGTGAAACTTATGATGAATCGATAGATTCACTTCGTTGGGGATGGCTTCGAAATAAGAGGAAGCCAGAATGAAAATAAAATATCATTTCAATATTGATCTTGCTGTATTCTTTTCAATGCTTGCATTGATGATAATTGGAGTCATTTTTATCTATTCCAGCGGAGTGACTTCCACAGGAATAATTATTTCAAATGAATATATTTATCCGATACTATGGATTGTGTCCGGTTTAATTATGTTCTTTCTTGGTATGGTTTCTGATTATCTGGTTATTGGGAAATGGTCTTTTTACATTTATTCAGGCTCTATCATAATTTTATTCTTAACACTTTTTATTGGACGGGAAGTTCATGGTTCAAAATCATGGTTAGGCTTCTTTGGTTTTGGAATCCAACCTTCAGAATTTGGAAAAATTGCTACAATTTTATTTTTATCCAATTACCTTGTTAAGAAGAAGAAATCGATAAGAGAACTTTCTACTTTCATTATTGCAATGCTTATAGCTTTCCTCCCGGTAGTTTTTATAATTGCACAACCTGATATGGGTACATCTCTCGTATTTATTCCTATTTTTTTAGTAATTGCTTTTATGGCTGGAGTAAAAAAAAGATATTTGTTTTTCTTATTAATTTCTGGATTACAGATGATCTTTTTAGGAATGTTACCAGCATGGCAAAAACTTATATTAAAAAAAGAAGTTAGTTTTGTGCAAATTTTATTAAATAATGATCTCTTTTTAATATTAGTTGGAGCAATGGTATTAGTCGCATTTTTAGCTTTAATCGGCTATTTATTTACAAAAAAAAGTTATTTTTACTGGATGATGTATAGTTCATTTTTATCAGTAGTAGGTTTTATTGGTTCTTTAGGTGTTAGATCCTTTTTAAAAGAATATCAAATAATGCGTTTAATTGTATTCCTTGATCCTGGTGTAGATCCTCGCGGAACTGGTTGGAATACTATTCAATCACTAATCGCTGTTGGTTCAGGAGGATTAACCGGAAAAGGATTTCTTGCCGGTACCCAGAGTCACTATCGATTCCTTCCTGAACAAAGCACAGATTTTATTTTTTCTATTCTTTCTGAGGAATGGGGATTCATTGGTTCTGTTTCAGTTATAATTCTTTTTGGAATTATTCTTGTACGTGGACTTATATTGGTTATGAATTCAAAAGACAGTTACGGATACTACGTAGGTAGTGGTATTATTATAATGATTTTCTTCCATGTTGTAATAAATATTGGAATGGCAATTGGGATTATGCCTATCACAGGAATACCATTACTTTTTATATCATACGGAGGTTCCTCTTTATGGACAGCTTTGATTTCTTTAGGATTACTTCAGAATATATATCTAAGAAGATACAGGTACTAAAAATATGGGTTTAATTAACTTTGAACATGATTTGCAGAAGATTTTATTAAATGTTCTTATGCCCGGGCGTTATGTTGGTGGTGAATTCGGAACTATTACCGAATATGAAAAGTCTAATCTTAATATTGGTATTTGTTTTCCTGATCTATATGAAATAGGAATGTCTAATCAGGCAATAAAACTTCTTTATAGAGGACTAAACAATCTTAATGGAATAAGTTGTGAGAGAGTATTTGCTCCAGCAAAAGATTTTGAAGAACAATTGAAAAAGAATAATATTCCACTTTATACACTTGAAAACGGTATTCCTTTAAATGAATTGGATATTCTAGGTTTCTCTATTGGATATGAATTAAGTGCTACAAATATTTTGGCAATTCTTGAAACAGGACAAATATCAATCCATAAGGATGATAGAGGTGAAAATGATCCAATAATCATTGCAGGAGGTCCTGCTATTACAAACCCTGCACCCTTTGGGAAATTTCTTGATGCTGTATATCTGGGAGAAGCTGAAACTGATTTTTATGATTTAATTAAAGATATATCAATAGCAAAAAAAAATGGTGCATCAAGAAATGATATTCTTGAAATGTTTCATTCATCACCATATATTTGGACAGAATCCAAAAAGGAACAGGTTCATAGATCTATTTGGCAGGGTTTTAATAGTAAAACTACTGGGATACTTCCAGTTG
>CBDVAD010000350.1:0-4184 GCA_965371875.1 uncultured bacterium | reverse complement strand
TATTTTCGGAACCGATCAGCTTGGGAGAGATATTTTTTCCAGACTGATGTTTGCAACAAGAATCTCTCTTTCTGTTGGGGCCATAGGTGTATCTTTTGTATTTTTAATCGGACTGATTATGGGAGGTATAGCCGGATATTTCGGAGGCATAGTAGATGAAATAATTATGCGCATGATGGAATTCCTACGATCTATTCCAACACTTCCACTCTGGCTGGCTCTTGCAGCATCACTACCCAGGGAATGGTCTGCTTTAAAGGTCTATGTTGCTGTAACAGTAATTCTTGCATCTGTTGGATGGACCAATCTTGGTCGGCGTGTTCGAAGTAAACTTCTTTCAATGAGAGAAGAAGATTTTATTCTTTCAGCCAGACTGGCGGGATGCACAGATAGAAGAATTATTATTAATCATATGCTTCCATCTTTTATGAGTTATATCATAGTCGATCTTACAATCTCGTTCCCATATATAATACTCGCCGAAACTTCCTTAAGTTTTCTGGGTCTGGGTCTTCGGGAACCTATTGTCAGTTGGGGTGTTCTTCTCTACTCGGCACAGAATATTCATACTCTCTCACAGATACCATGGCTGCTTATAACTGCTCTGTTTGTTGTTGTATCTGTACTGGCTTTTAATTTTCTGGGTGACGGCCTTCGGGACGCAGCAGATCCCTTTTCGAAATAGGAGACTCTTGGAATGGAGAAAAAATATTTGATGCAGGTAAAAAACCTGCAAATTTCATGGCACCTTGACAAGGCACTAATTCCCATTGTTTGCGGTCTGGATTTCAGTCTTGAACCCGGGAAAGTACTTGCCCTTGTGGGAGAAAGCGGTTGCGGTAAAAGTGTTACCTCTCTGTCTCTTCTCCGGCTGCTTGCTAAAGAACTGAAAATTGTTGCTGGCGAAATCCTTTTTAGCGGAACCAATGGGAACGAACCCGTTGATATTGCAAAACTAAATCCAAGGGGAAAGGAAATTCAGGAAATTAGGGGTGGAATGGCCTCGATGATATTTCAGGAGCCTATGAGCTCTTTTTCACCCCTTTATACTATTGGACATCAGATTATTGAAGTAATACAGCAGCATAAAAAAAATACAAAGGAAGAAGCCAGAGCAACTACTATTGAACTTCTGCGAAAAGTTGGACTCGCAGATCCGGATAAAGCTGTTGACCGTTTTCCTGGAGAATTCTCAGGGGGGATGCGTCAGAGGGCTATGATAGCCAAGGCTCTTTCTTGTAATCCACGGCTTCTGATAGCAGACGAACCTACTACCGCACTGGATGTCACAATACAGGCTCAAATCCTTGACCTCATGAATGATGTAAAAAAAGAGTTCGGAACTTCAATTATCTTTATCTCCCATGATCTTGGTGTAGTCGGACAGGTTGCGGATGATGTAGCTATTATGTACATGGGCAGCATTGTAGAAAAAGGGCCCGTCAAAGAAATTTTTAAACGCCCAAAACATCCCTATACAATGAAATTACTGGATGCAATTCCCAGGCTTGGCGATCTGGAAGATCGTAAAAGACTGGAACCTATTCGTGGAAGTGTTCCAACTCTGTTCAGCAGACCCAAAGGATGTGCATTTCATGACAGATGTGATTATTTTATGAAAGGTATTTGTGATGATTCTTTTCCAGATCTGCTGGATATTTCTGAAGAGCAGCAGGTTGCATGTCATCTGTATAAAGAGGGGGAGAAGTAATAATGAGTACACTAGTTGAGATCAAAAATCTGAAGAAACATTTCCCGGTAGGCAAAACCGGAATATTCGGCAAACACAAACAGATGCTGAAGGCTGTTAATAATGTATCTTTCACAATTAAAAAAGGAGAAAACCTGGGGTTAGTGGGAGAGAGCGGATCAGGTAAAACAACCCTTGGACGAACTCTTATCCATTTAATAGAACCTACTGCAGGGGAGGTTCTGTTCAATACGGGAGAAGATAAAATAGATGTCGCAAAATTGCGACGGGGTGAGCTGCGTCATCAGTGGCGTAATATGCAGATGATTTTCCAGGATCCATATGCCTCACTGAACCAGCGAATGACAGTAAGAGACATTATTGGAGAACCACTTGTAGCAAATAAATTAGCCAGTGGGGATGAGCTTAACGAAAAAATTAAGAATATGGCAGTGCTTTGCGGATTAAAGGCTTCTCAGCTCAGTCGTTATCCCCATGCTTTCAGCGGTGGACAGAGACAGAGAATTGCCATAGCCAGAGCTCTTATTATGCATCCTGAATTTATAGTCTGCGATGAAGCAGTTTCAGCCCTCGATGTTTCTATTCAGGCACAAATACTAAACCTATTAAAAGACTTACGCCATGAACTGGATCTGACCTATCTGTTTGTTGCCCACGATCTAAGTGCAGTAGCGTATGCCTGTGACAGGGTAGCAGTTATGTACCTTGGCCGAATAGTTGAAATGGCTGTTACTGAAGAACTTTATTATAAACCAAAGCATCCATACACAGAAGCTCTTATGTCTGCAATTCCTCCGGATGATCCTGATATGAAAATGCAGAAGCTTTTTGTCCAGGGAGAGCAGCCAAGTCCTGTTAATCCTCCAACAGGATGCCCTTTTCATCCCAGATGTAAGTTTGCTGATGACAGCCGCTGTGAAAATGAATTACCAGAACTAAGAGAAGTATTTCCGGAACATTTTGTCTCCTGCCATCATGCAGAATCTCTAACTCTTAAAGGCGCCCTGCAGTTCCAAATTAAACAAAGAAATACAATCAATAAAAAACAGGTTGAATACTTAAATACAAGGCGGACAGATATTCTGGCAAACATATGAAAAAGAAAAATTTATTATTCATCACAACAGACCAGTGGAGGGCTGAGGGGTTATCCCTCCTGGATCATCCCGTTGTTAAAACTCCAAATCTTGATGCACTCGCAGCCGAAGGAGTTACATTTAAAAACCATTTTGCACAGTGTATCCCATGCGGTCCAAGCAGAGCCTCTATCTATACAGGTATGTATATGCAGAACCACAGATCAGTGGAAAATGGAACTCCCCTTGATGCCCGGCACACTAATATTGCTCTTGAGTTTAGAAAACTGGGCTATGCTTCCTCTCTTGTGGGATATACAGATACTACTCAGGATCCCCGTTCATTCTCACCCAACGATCCTGATCTAAGAACATACGAGAGTATTCTACCAGGATTCAAATGTCTTGCAATGTCAAGTGAGGAATTCCCGGAAGACTGGGCACTGTGGCTGGAAGAAAAGGGCTATCCTGTTCCCGATAATCCCAGAGACCTCTATTACACAGCAGTTGAGGGCTACCCTGGAGCAGAGAAACGGGGAAAAACATATTCACCACCTCCTTTTCCCAAAGAACTTAGTGAAACAGCATTTGTAACATATAATGCTGAAAAATTTATAAAAAAATCTGCCGGTAAACCATGGTTTCTCCATATGAGTTATCTTAAACCTCACAGGCCCTATCTTGCACCGGAGCCATACAATAAAATGTATTCACCGGATAAAGTTCCTGCCTTTAAGCGTGCACCGAACATAGAAGAGGAAGCAAAACAGCATCCATTACTTGCAAACAAACTTAAACAGACCTTAAGCACGGGATATTATTCAACCGAAGTTTATCCCAGGGATGATAAATCCTTAAAGCAGCTCCGGGCTACATATTACGGGCTCATGACAGAAATTGATGATAATATCGGCAGGATTATAGAGCTTCTTAAAAAGACCGGTCAATATGAAAACACAGTAATTATTTTTACAAGTGATCACGGGGCTCAGCTTGGTGATCATCATATTATCGGGCAGGCACCCTATTTTGATCAGACTTTTCATGTACCCCTGGTCATAAGCATACCCGACAAAGAAGGAGGAGTGCAAAGAGGAGCCAAAGTGGATGCCTTTACAGAGAGTATTGATATTTTACCAACAGCTCTCGATATTTTTGGGGGAGATATTCCTATACAGTGTGATGGTCGTTCCCTGCTTCCATTTCTGAATGGTGGAAAACCTGAGAACTTCAGAACCGAAGTACATTGGGAGGTTGATTTCCGGTATGATGAACCAGGTACAGAATTTGAAAGGTCGTCCTTAAATGTAATAAGGGACAATGATTACAAGTATGTTCACTTTGCAGAAATGCCGGACCTTTTATTTGATATTAAAAATGATCCTGATGAGCTTAAT
>CBDVAD010000349.1:0-4185 GCA_965371875.1 uncultured bacterium | reverse complement strand
TTATAGGGCTTGCGGTAATGGGGCAGAATTTAGTTTTAAATATGAACGATCATGGTTACTCAGTAGCAGTATACAATAGAACAGCAAAGAAAGTTGATGATTTTTTGGATGGCCCTGCATCGGGCAGAGAAACCATAACAGGAACACACTCTCTTCAGGAATTTGTAGATAAGCTTAAAATACCAAGAAAAGTTATGCTGATGGTAAAAGCTGGTGAAGTAGTTGATATTTTCATTGATAAGCTTGTGCCGCTTTTGGATAAGGGAGATATAATAATTGATGGTGGCAACTCCCACTTCCCCGATACAAACAGAAGAACAACCGATCTTGAAGCAAAAGGCCTGCTCTTTATTGGGACCGGTGTTTCAGGGGGGGAAGAAGGTGCCAGAATAGGTCCCTCAATTATGCCCGGAGGTTCAAAGAAAGCATGGCCTCTTGTAAAAGATATCTTTCAGGATATTTCCGCAAAAACAGAATCCGGTGAAGCCTGTTGTGAATGGGTTGGAGAAAATGGTGCAGGTCATTATGTAAAGATGGTTCACAATGGTATTGAATACGGAGATATGCAGCTTATAACAGAGGCATACCATCTTATGAAATCAGGATTGGGTTTAGATGCTGATGAAATGCACAAAGTCTTTGAGGAATGGAATAAGGGCCCATTGGATTCCTATCTTATAGAAATCACAAGAGATATCATGGCCTTTAAAGATAAGGATGGAGGACCACTGGTAGAGAAAATATTGGATAAAGCCGGACAAAAAGGGACAGGGAAGTGGACAGGGATCAGTGCACTGGATATGGGAATGCCTGTCACTTTAATAGGAGAAGCAGTATTCTCCAGATGTCTTTCCGCTCTTAAAGATGAAAGGGTAGAGGCATCAAAGCTAATGAAGGGTCCTGAAACAAATTTCCAGGGGAAAAAGGAAGAATTTATTGCAGATCTGGAACTGGCCCTTCTGGCCTCAAAAATAGTTTCCTATGCCCAGGGCTTTATGCTGATGAGGGAAGCAGCAAAAGAGAATAACTGGAACCTGAATTACGGTGGAATAGCACTTATGTGGAGAGGTGGATGTATTATTAGAAGTGTTTTCCTGGGGAAAATTAAGGAAGCCTTTGATAACAACCCTGATTTAAAAAATCTTCTACTGGATGATTATTTTCTGAAAGTGGTAGAGAATGCACAAGGGGCATGGAGAAAAGTAGTTATAAAAGCTGTTGAGCTGGGAATACCTGTTCCGGCAATGTCCACAGCACTATCGTTTTTTGATGGATACAGAAATGACCGACTTCCAGCCAACTTGCTTCAGGCTCAAAGGGATTATTTTGGTGCCCATACTTACGAAAGAGTGGATAAACCAAGAGGAGAATTTTTCCATACAAACTGGACTGGAACAGGCGGGGATGTTTCTTCTTCTACCTATAACGCATAAGCCAGCATGTAACTTGAACCATGTAAAGACGCGATCACTTGCGTCTTTACAGAATTCTGTTAACTGATAACTGCAGTACTGTTAACTGTAATTACTCATATAACCAGCAGGCAACTTTATGTCCCGGAGAAACCTCTTTCAGTTCAGGGTACTCTTTTCTGCACTTATCCATAACCCTGGGACATCTTGGATGAAAATAACATCCTGATGGGGGATTAATAGGTGACGGTACATCTCCCATCAAAACAGGTTCTTTATCTTCCCTTCCTTCGGGATCTGTTGCCGGAAAGGCATCAAAAAGAGCTTTAGTGTAGGGGTGCAAATGATTTTTAACAAGTTCTTTTTTATCCGCTGTCTCTACTATCCTTCCCAAATACATAACAAGAATTCTTGTTGAGATAAATTCGACAACTGCAAGGTCATGAGCTATAAAAATATAGGTAAATTTGTATTTATCGTGAAGATCCAGAAGCAGATTAAGAACCTGTGCCTGAATAGAAACATCCAGAGCAGAAACAGCTTCATCACATATAATAAATTCAGGATCCAGCATAAGAGCACGGGCTATTCCAATTCTCTGTCTCTGTCCACCGGAAAACTGATGGGGAAACCGGCCCTTATAAACAGGATTTATTCCAACCTCTTTCATTATCTTATCTATTTTTGCATCAATCTCATCCTTACTGCCCAGTTTATTAATCTGCATGGTCTGGGCAAGAAGAGAACCTACTTTTTTCCGGGGATTCAGAGAGGAAAATGGATCCTGAAAAACCATCTGCATTTTTTTTCGCAGATTTTTCAGATCTTTATCATCAAGATTAAAAACTTCCGACCCATTGTACAGGATTTCACCTTCAGTTTTATGATTGAGTTTTAAAATAGTTTTTCCAAGAGTAGACTTGCCACAACCGGACTCACCGACAATTCCAAGGATTTCCCCTTTCATAACATCAAAAGAAAGATCATTTACCGCTTTTACAACTTCCGGTTTAGCACCGAATTTTTCACTCTTAAGGGTAAAATATGTTTTTAAGTTTTTTACTTCAAGTAATTTTTCCATATCTATTCCTTTTCCTGGACAAAATGGCACCAGACTGAATGATCATCATCTATCTTTGTTTCACCGGGAAATGATTCCCTGCATATGGGCATCGCATGTGGACATCTGTTTTCAAAGGGGCATTCATCACCAATTGTAAGTAGATCGGGTATGGTGCCTTTAATGGCCTCAAGTCTGGCAGCATCAGCATACTTTTTATTTGAAGGCAGAGAGTTTAATAAACCTTGCGTGTATGGATGACTGGGATTCTTAAAAAGTGAATATACATCCGCTTCTTCCATCTTCCGGCCGGCATACATAACTATTACCCTGTCAGCAGTTTCTGCAACAACTCCCATATCATGGGTAATAAGCAGTACAGACATCTTAATGTCCTGTTTAAGATCATAAATTAACCTTAAAATCTGAGCCTGAATGGTTACATCCAAAGCTGTAGTAGGTTCATCTGCAATAAGAAGTCCCGGTTCAGGAGATGCTAATGCCATGGCAATCATAACACGCTGCCTCATTCCACCTGAAAGCTGATGAGGATAATCTTTGATCCTGCGTTCCGGTGCAGGTATTTTTACCATTTCCAATAGGTTGACAGTCTTAGCCATGGCTTCATCTTTTTTAATATCATGATGGGCCATAAATACATCCGCAATCTGATCACCAATCTTAAAAACAGGATTTAAAGATGTCATTGGTTCCTGAAATATCATCGAAATACGCTCACCCCTTAGAGAGGCAATTTCTTTATCATCCAGTTCAAGAAGATCTCTTCCTTCAAAAATAACCTTACCACTCTCAATTTTCCCAGGAGGCATAGGTATTAATTGATTTATTGTATGGGCTGTTACAGATTTACCGCATCCGGACTCTCCAACCAGAGCAAGAGTATCCCCTTTTTTAATTTTAAGGTCCAAATGGCGCACAGCCTTTACTATACCCCGGTGGGTATAAAAACTAACTGAGACATCTTCCATGGAAAGCAATATATCTTTATCTAATTCTTTGTCCATATTAATCCTTCATCCTTGGGTCAAGAACATCACGCAAGCCATCAGCCAGGAGGTTAAATCCAAGCACAGTTAGAAGAACAGCAACACCAGGAAATGTAACAATCCACCATGCAGAAGTAACAAACTCTCTTGAACTTGCTATCATAAGACCCCACTCAGATGTTGGAGGCTGAGCACCTAGACCAAGAAAGGACAATGCCGCTGAACTTAATATTGCATTTCCTACACCAAGAGTAGCCTGAACAAATATTGGTGCAATAGAGTTTGGAAGAATAGATTTAAACATCAATTCAGAATCTGATGCACCCAGGGAGCGTTCTGCCATTATATAATCGTTTTCCTTTTCCGCCAGAACTGATGCACGCACAACTCTTGCATACTGGGGAATCTGAGATACTCCAATGGCTATCATAGCATTGACCAGAGAGGGTCCCAGGAGAGCAACAATTACTATAGTTAACAACACATACGGAATTGCCAGCATAATATCAATAAACCGCATAACAATTCTATCTACCCAACCTCCATAATAACCGCTTATAAGACCAATAAGTATTCCAAAAGTGAGAGAAATACTCACTGAAATAGTTCCTATTATCAGAGAGATTCTGGAACCGTATATTATTCTTGTAAGAAGATCCCGACCGAGATCATCTGTCCCGAGAATATGGGAGGAAACGAAGGGAGC
>CBDVAD010000348.1:0-4209 GCA_965371875.1 uncultured bacterium | reverse complement strand
AGGTTCAGGCCTCATGCATCGAATTGGTCATAAAGTTAAAGATGTGTTCAAGCCGTACTCGGATCTTCGATTTCATATGGTTGGCCAGTTGCTGCTGAGTATCCAAAGGATTGCCCCTATACCCTTTCTCATGGATGTGATGGTTGCAATTGCAGCTGTCGAGATATTCTTTGATTGTTTCGGCGTTGACATGGTTCATGTAACGGTAGTGGCGTTTGTGGTAGTCGGTGCTCATAAAGAAGACCCTTCCAGCAATAGCTCTGCCAGTTCAGCCTATCTGTATACTATTACACCATAATAAAAGAGAGGCACATACCCTATTGAACTAAACCAATCTGGATTTTCAGTCCAGAGTGGTTTGGTTCCTGAATTCGGCGGAAATGGTGCTACCGACAATTTTTTGATTCGCTGCAAATAGTTCTAATAATAAAATAGAGATTCTAAAACCAACTATTTATCCTGATACTCCAGACAATCAAAAACTTGTTAACGATCTTATTGATGGTGCCTCTGTACTTACTAAAAGGATCTATTCTAATTATCTGGAAATTTCCGACTCATCTTCTGCCAGTAGAAGAAATACCTCTTACAGTCTAAGCATTAATTATGTATTTGATCCTGATCAGTCTGTACTGCAGTTAACTCTCAAACAGAAAAATTCCGAAGAGAGCGCATCTTTTAATATAATGGGTGATATAAAGAACGATACACCTCTTTTTCTTGCAAGGGCAATCTTTTATCTATGGGCAGGCCACAACGATTTCCTTGCTGAATCCACTGACATAGAGCCGATCTTTGTTGATGAATTAAATACCAGTTATATACAGCAGACTGTAATGCCCGAAACACCGACAATGCTTATGCCGATGGACCTGGCAGTTAAGGCCAATGGTAATCTGGTAGGTGCATTTTCAATGATATGTGTGGAATTTGACAGAAATTTTAAAATTCTGGGACAACCCGGAAGGTCCTTGTATGAAGCAGGGAGTTATACAAGTGCTGCCGGAGTAGCTGTAACCCCGGGTGGTACCGTCTTTCTCAAACCATCTATGGGAAGGGATATATACCGTTTTGCAGGAGATTCCGGTATAGGTGAAAAATGGCGAACAGGGATGGATCTTTATGGCCCATTTATGACTCTGCCCGATGGAAGTATAATTGTAATAGATATACAAAAAAAGAAAGCTCTCAAAATTTATAACCGTAAAAAAACAGAACTTCCCCTTTTTACAAGCCCCTATTCCTATATTGCTGCTGTAGCTGCCGGACCGGAAGGAAATATCTGGGTTTATGATCTTGTGGAACAGAGAATAAGAATCCATACACCGGAAGGCGAGATACTGGACAGCATAATTCCTGTTCTTGATACATCCAGTGGTATGAGTCCTTCAGCTCTTTCTGTATACAAGGATGGACGTTTTATAATTTATTATTCTTCAGGACAGATATACAGTTTTACCAGAGAAGGAATACCAATATGGGGTATTTCAGAAATAAAGACTCTGGAAGATAATGAGAGCCTGCCTCAAACAGCAAAAATAGCTGTGGACAACACGAATGGTTATATATACATAGCAGACCTGATGGGACAACGTATAATAAAATTGCAGGATATTGCCTATACAGCTGATCATCATATAGAGGATCCGGATACAAAACTTCTAATAGATCTTAATAACAAATATTTTCAGACTAACGATATCAGCCTGGTGGCTTCCAAAGCTGAATTCTATGAAAAAGTGGATGCTCTGGAACTTGCAAATCAAACATGGGAAAGGATTCTTGATATTAATTCTGACTATGGACCGGCATATGATAAACTTGATCAGATTGAAGTTAAAATAATGTCATTAAATGCTGAAACTATGAAAGAAAAAACAATAATTAAATTACAAAATCTCGGTCCTGAATCTGCCAGAAATGATTATAGAAGAACTATTCAGCTTTATGAAAAGATTCTGGCCATAGATCCTTCTAATCTGGAAGTTAAAAACAGCAGAACCTATCTTGAGGAACTTTTTGGTCTGGGGGGACAAGGAGGGGGGGAGCCACCACCCTTTGAAATTGAATCACTTACTGTTGCCAATCTATTTCCATCACTTATGCAGTACTATCAGCACACACCTGTAGGAAATCTAAAATTAAAAAATACAGGAACAGAAGATATTAAAAACCTTAAGGTTAGCCTGTTTATAAAGCAGTTTATGGATTTTCCGGTTTTTTCAGATAAAATCCCAATAATAAATCCATCAGAAACAGTTGATATAGATCTGGATCTTCTTTTTAATCAGGAAGTATTAAAACTTGAAGAAGACTTAAAGGTACAGGTTAAATTGGATATTTCCTGGATCTATAAAGAAAAATCCCTTAGTTCACAGGAAACAACAATCGTTACACTTTACAGAAGAAGTGCAATGCAGTGGGATGATTCCGGTAAATTATCCTCTTTCATCACTCCAAATGAAAGTATAGTGGAACAGTTTTCTCACAGAGTAGTATCCAATTCAGAAATGGACTATGAGTTTAAATTTACTGAAAAATTCAACCGGGCCATAAGGATAACAAATGCTCTGGGCACTTATGGTATTAGTTATATTGAAGACCCTGCATCACCAATTACAGAGATTCTTGGGAATCCTGAAGCGGTTGATACCGTAAGGTTTGCCAGAAAAACTCTTTTTATACGCTCCGGAGACTGTGATGATACAACAGCTCTACTATCTTCATTACTGGAATCTGCCGGCATCGATACAGCAATAATGACATCCCCGGGACATGTATTTATGGCCTTCGATTCTGAAGAACCTGTCGCCAACAGATGGATGTATGAGTCTGAACTTGTAGTAGTAATTCCGTATAACGGAACTTTATGGATACCAATTGAAACAACCATTCTTAATAAAGGTTTCTTTACAGCCTGGGAGATTGCCTCAAATGAAGTCAGAACATACGATAGAAAAGGCAAAATCGAGTTTATTCCGTTAAATGATCAACGTACTACTTATCCTCCGTTACCCCTGGGAGAAAGCATATATCAGGTACTTGAACCTTCAAAAGATGCAGTAGAACTTTTTGATAAAATATCAACAACAGAAATAAGAACTGATCTATACCGCAACCTTTCCACCAGCCTTCAGAAAGATGCTGAAACGGCAAGTATCAGAAGAAAATCTGCAATTCAGAATAGATTGGGAATTCTCCATGTACGTTTCGAAAATTACAGAGCAGCGGAGAAAGTATTCAAAGAGATCAATAAAGAGCAGCCTGAATATATATCTGCATATGTAAATCTTGCAAATCTCTACAGAATTCAGGGTAAAAATGGTCCGGCAATTGGACTGCTTGAATCTGCATTGGAAAAATCACCGGATTCAACAGCAATAAATCTGGTTCTGGCCCAATGCTACTATGAAGAATCAGAATTTATAAAGGCAGGAAATCTTTTTGTAAAAGTAAATTCAAAAGCTCCGGAACTTGCACTCAAGTTTGCATATCTCGCATCTCCCGGAGGCGGAAGGGATCCTATTGTAAGGGCTTCCGGTGCTGGTGAAGCGCAGCCGGTCTTTTGGGATTCTGAGGAATAAACATCGTAGAGACGCCCTATTAGGGCGTCTCTACGACAGGGAACCATTCTGATTATTATTAAAATTCTGCCTGATATCCAAACCCGACAGTGCCTGATAGACAGCCAGATCAAAAAATGAGATCGAGGACAGCAGGTGATCGAAAATATCCGCCTGAATGCTTTCATACCCCGCCCAATTCTGGTCGCTGCTAAAGACGTAGAGTTCAAGAGAAATTCCCTTGTCCGTCGGTTGCAACTGCCGTACAAGAAAGGTCATATCATTGTTGATTTTTGGGTGAATACGTAAATAGGCCTCAATATAAGCCCTGAAAACCCCTAGATTAGTCATTCGTCTGCCATTTATCATCTCGCTTGTGTTAGCTTTTTTAGCAGTATTATCATCATCAATTTCCTGTTGTTTACTATTAATATAATCACCAAGAATATCAATTTTTCTGAAGCGATCTATCATCTTTGGAGAACAGAATTTAATACTGTTCATATCGATACTTAAGCTTCGTTTGATCCGGCGTCCATCAGAATCACTCATGCCCCTCCAGTTTTTGAAAGAAGAGGAAATAAGGCTGTATATGGGAACACTGACTATTGTTTTATCAAAATTTTGAATTGTTACTGTCTGCAGC
>CBDVAD010000347.1:0-4235 GCA_965371875.1 uncultured bacterium | reverse complement strand
AAAAAAGGTAGTATTACCGGAAATTTCCAGGAAATCACTTCGGAAGTTCTCCTGCCTGAGGCAGCTGATAAAGCCAGGGAGGCACTTGGGGAAAAGAGGAAAGCTCCTTCAAGTACAAAAAAAGTGGGACAGGGTATCGCCTGCGGATGGATGTCATACGGAAGAATGACCTACCTGCACGATATTGCCAGTGTCTGGACTGGTCTGGAGATGGATGGAAGCGCCGTAGTTCGATGCGGGATTCCTGATCTTGGGGGAGGCCAGCGGGAAACTATCCGGGCCATCACTGCCGAGGTTCTGGGGCTGAAACTTGATGAGGTCCATGTTATCTCTACCGACTCTCAGGTCACTCCAATCGCCGGTACAGTTACCGCTACCCGTGCCTGCTATATGACCGGAAATGCAGCAAAACTGGCAGCAGAAGAGGTGAAGAAAGTTATTTTGGCTCAGGCTGCCAAAATGTTATCCATTCCTTCAGATTTCCTGGATATAGACAATAAGATGGTTTTTTCAACAAAAGAGGCAGAGTTCACTGGAAGAAGGGGAAAAGACGTCTATATAAATATGGATAAAAAATCAACAGTCGTCGACGATTGCGGATATGCGAGAGCACATAATAGAACTGACAGCATCTCCCTTGTGGGAGTAATTCAGGAGTGCGCAAGTCTGGGAATTCAGGTCCAGAAGCTTTCCACTTTTAAGGCACCTTTCACCGATGAGATTACCGATTCCCTGATTAAAGATCCTGTATTTGCAGACTTTACATTTGGAGCACAGGCCATTGAGGTAGAGGTAGATACAGAAACCGGAAAAGTAGAAGTAACAAAACATGTAAGTGCCTATGACGTAGGTCAGTCTATCAATATAAAACGGGTGGAAGGGCAAATAGAGGGCGCTGCAATTCAGGGATTAGGATTTGGTATGACCGAAGATTATATTGAAGAGGAGGGTATTCCTAAAACCTGGAATCTTTCCGACTATATCATTCCTACCTCCATGGATGTGGCGGATGTAAAAACAATACTGCTGGAATCAAAATCCGGCAAAGGACCTTTTGGCGCCAAAGGTGTGGGAGAACCATCCATCGTTGCCGCCGGTCCGGCCTTTGCAGCCGCTGTGAAGAATGCCGTTGGAATTGAAATCTCCAAGCTGCCGGTGACTTCAGAAGAGATCTACTGGAAGATACATACATAGGGGATAGGGAGAATGGAGACGGGAGGAAGGAGACCGGAAGATTTTATTTTCTTCCTGTTTCCGGTTTTCGGTCTCCGGTTTCCTGTCTCCCTTTCGCCCTTATTCTGACCGGGTATTTCCCACCCAGGATCTGGGTGATCTCCTGTCCGGTGGTATGGAAAAGAGGGGCGATTTCCTGAAGGGTTTCCAGAGGAAGATCCTGAGTCGTCCCAACCATGGCGATAGCGCCGAAGACCTTGTTGTTTCTGTCAAACAGGGGAGTGGCCAGAGAGCTTATTCCCTGATGCAGTTCCCCCATGTTGTAGGCAGTGCCCTTCTCCTGAATGGTATATATAGTCTGTCGGAGAGTATCCAGATCCTTGATTGTTGCCGGGGTATGTTCATCAAATTCGATCCTGGTGAGAAGTTTTTCCCTCTGACTTTCCGGTAAAAATGCAAGGATTACTTTCCCGCTGGCAGAACAGAAAAGAGGCAGAATCTCTCCTATTCCCACTGATATTCTTGTATTCACTGCTCCTCTCACCTCCATCGCTACACAATGTTGACCGCTAAAGCGGGAAAATAAGGTGGTTCGCCCTGTTTTCTGGTGCAGTTCCTCCAGGAAGGGATCTATAATGGCGTTTTCATCCAGCCCTTCCATAAGTGCCTGTGCAAAACGAAGATGAACAAACCCCAGGTAGTAATGCATATCGTTCGATTTCTGCTGAACGTACCCATACTTCTTTAATGATGCAAGAATTCTGTAACAAGTAGATAGAGGGATATTCAGAGCTGCACTGATTTCCTTGTTGGTCAATCCGGTCTGATATTTCTCTCGAAGAAGTTCGAGAATTCCATGAATTTTATTAATGGACGGCATTGGGACTCCTCTCCTGTAGGGGCAAAGCTTGCCCTACTATATGTTTGAATCAATGAGGGTGTCAACCAATTATTGAGGGGATGTTTTCATATTTTGAGAATCTGGATTCCCTACACCACAACCACTGCGGCATCATCAATTCCTCGATCTGAATCTATTATCAACATCGACAATCCTATCATTTAGTGATATTCTGATAATATGAAGCTGAATAAAGAAAAACAGGATGAGCTCTTTGCATATTTTTATACAAGAGATGAAATCATGTCTGCTTTTCTCTTTGGTTCTGTAGTGAAGGACAATGCCGGTTTTGATTCAGACATTGATATAGCGGTCTATTTTTTCCCTCTATCAAATAGATTGGATCTTGAAGATGATGTTGTGTTTAATGATGAAGAAACGATATGGAACAGTCTTGAAAAAATTACCGGTAGAGAAGTGGATCTAATTGTTTTGAACCGGGCTTCTTCTACAATATGCGCATCAGTTTACCTCGAAGGGATTCCAATCATCATTAAAGATCAGTTCCTTTATGGTCAGCATTTTAATATCACAACTGATCTTGCAGAAGAATACCGGTACTTTTCTGAGGATTATATTGCAATAAAAGCCAGATCCCGATCCCTGAGTCCAATTGATAGAAGCAGACTTCTCAATATTGTTGATTTCCTTGAGACGGAACTGGAGGATACTCATCTTTTTGATAATTTAAGTAAAAAAAGTTATCTTGAAGATCCGACAATGCGTCGTAATGCAGAAAGATGGATTGAAAACCTTGTAAATGCATCAATTGATATTGCAAAGATCATTGTAGCTTCAAAGCGACAGCCTGTACCACAGACTTACAGAGAAATATTGCTTAGGCTGGATACAGTCGATACGATTGAGGATAGTACAGCTATTGCATTATCCGGTTTTTCCAGACTTCGAAACATCCTTGCCCATGAATATCTGGATATAAGGTATCCACAGATAAAGGAATTCATTGAGGATGCTCCTCCTGAGTATGAGAAACTGATAGAATCAGTCAGAGAATTAATAAAAAATAAAAAAAGTGACTGACATATTTATTTCCCAGGTATAATAGTTGAATATTTGTTTATTATTGGAAACTTATAAACCCGACCTCGGGAGATTTAACGGTTGGGTACGATGAGTTCTGATCTAATAATTATAGGAGAAGCGATATGAGTAATACAGCAGATAATAAAGTGGAATTAGCAGACAGTAATCTTACTGATTCCCCCAAAATCTATTGCCCCTTCATCCGGCAGACTTTCAAGGTAAACAGGGTCCACTGGAAAAAAGACGGCTCTAAATTAGGGCTGCGCTCTCCGGAGGCATACCTTGTAGTTGATAAAATAAATCCTGGTTATGAATGGGTATTTGACGATCCGGAGACATTTGCTGTAGAGAAACTTGATGGTTCCAATGTAAAAGTACTGACTGAAGGGGGCAGACTTGTTAAACTTCAGAACAGGAAGAACGTTATAGATCCTCTTCAGATAATTAAGGGAAAGACATTTCTTATTGAAGGTATTCTTATGTCGGCAAGTAAGGGGCTGATAAAGCCTGACGGTGAACAGGCCGGTGAACTGATTGGTCCAAAACTGCAGGGTAATCCATATAAACTTGATATCCATGAATGGTATCCATTCGATACAGCCATGGACCGATTGCGGTATAGATCTTTTGATGAGCATGAACGAACCTTTGATAACTGGAGCGACTGGTTCAAAGATTGGCTTTTTTCCAGATATTACACAAAAAGAGCCTCTAAATTGGGGTTAAAAGATAAAGTAATGGCGGAAGGTGTTGTATTCTATAATCTTAAACGTAAGGCAGAGGGCAAGACCTGGCGGGCAAAGTTAAGAAGAGATATGTTTGACTGGTATATTTCAGATAAAATTGAAATATATGATTATGATAAAAAGGGACGTGATGAGGTTGAAGAGCAGGAAAAATTTGATTAAATGAGACTGGAGACGATAATGAATAGCAAAGTAGAACTAATGACACTGGAAAAATCGGATAAAAAAATACGATTTGAGCCGGATGAAAAAATTGGTGTAATTGAGGTTGATAATTTCCCTGCCCTGGGGAAACTTACTGCTCTGCGTTTTTTGGAATGGGTACAGAGTAATCCGGATGGTGTTGTTTCTCTTCCTACAGGAAAGACTCC
>CBDVAD010000346.1:0-4237 GCA_965371875.1 uncultured bacterium | reverse complement strand
GGTAGAAAAATTCAATCTTTTAACTGATTCTTGACATGATAGATCAATTCAACTTATTTTACTTAAAGCGGCCCTGTTCAGAGCCGCTTGCGCTTGGGGGAGTAAACTCTACGGGCTTTTAAGAGCTGTAAATTATAGAAAACTGTTTCTCAATGACAGGTTGAAATTTAAATTAAATATTTGACAGTGTTACAAGCTTTTAGGAAATTGTATTCTTCTTCCTGCTCCTGATTTTCTATTTAATTTCCTGATGCACAATTCAATATTGCTTCCTGTGTCGCATTTTCTCTTTCAAATTCTCCGGCTATCTTCCCATCATGTATAACAAGGATATGATCACTCATATGGAGAATTTCAGGTAGTTCTGAAGAGATTAATATGATAGAGATTCCTTTTTGTACCAGGTTTTTCATTACTTTGTAAATCTCAGATTTTGCGCCAACGTCGATTCCTCTGGTGGGCTCATCAAGTATCAATATTTCAGGCCTGGTGAGCAACCATCTGGAAATTAATACTTTTTGCTGATTTCCTCCACTCAAATATTGTATAATCTGACTTTTACCAGGAGTTTTTATATTATGGTTTAAGATTTGCTTGTCGCATTCTTTATTGATTTCTTTTTTATTCAGGAAAAATCTATTTTTATAATTGTTAATTGCTGCAATAATTATGTTTTCCGTTACGGAAAGGATTAAGAATAGACCCGAAAGTTTTCTGTCTTCAGATAAAAGAGCTATTTTATTCTTAATTGCATCGTGAGGAGAATTTATTTTTACCTTTTTATTTTTTATAAATATTTCTCCAGAATCAATTTTCCTCACTCCGAATAGACCTTCCATAATCTCCGATCGCCCTGCACCCATTAATCCTGCAATACCCAGAATCTGCCCCTTTTTCAGATCAAAGGTTATATTTTCAAATTCACCTTCTTTGCACAGATTTTTTACAGATAGAATAGTCTCTCCAATATGTACTTTTCCCTTGCTGTACATTTTTTCCAATTTTCTGCCAACCATCATAAATATCAGTTTCTCATTGGTCATATCCTCTATTTTTTCAGTACCAATAAAACACCCATCCCTGAATACAGTGACTTCATCCGATATTTTAAAGACTTCATCCATTTTGTGTGTAATATATATTACAGTTACTCCTTCGCTTTTCAACATTTGAATTATTTCAAATAAATGTTTGACTTCATTTTCTGTAATAGCAGAAGTAGGTTCATCCATTATTATTAAATCTGCATTGTAGGAAATTGCTTTTGCTATTTCCACCATCTGGGTTTGTGCTATACTCAAATCACTCATTACTGTAGTTGGATTAATATCAATCTTCAATTTTTTAAATAGTAAATTAGCACTTTCAATCATCGCCTTTTGATTTATGAAATTACTATTATTTCTCATAATCTCTTTGCCGAGGAAAATGTTCTCAACAACAGTCATACAATGAACAGGACTCAACTCCTGATGGATCATTGAAATACCATTTAATAAAGCTGAATGTATACTGTTGTTTGTAATTTTTTCACCTTTAAAGAGCATACTACCGGTATCATATGACTGACTGCCACTAATAATATTCATTAAAGTAGATTTTCCCGCACCATTTTCACCCATTACCGCATGAATTATATTTTTTTTCACTTTAAAACTTACATTATCTAAAGCTTTAACCCCTGGGTAGCTTTTATTGACATTCCTCATTTCCAGAATATGATCATACTCCATAAATATCCTCCTATGATATTTCTAATCATTTAAAACTACTTTTACTTTAGTTTATTATTTCTTTTTAACTGATCAGAATAAACGGCTATTATCAGTATTGCGCCAATAATGACTGTTTGCCAAAAAGGCTTTACATTGAGTAAAATTAATCCATTCTGTAAAATAATAGGAATAAAAACACCAATAACTGTTCCTATAACTGAGACAATTCCCCCCAATAAACTTGTCCCACCCAACACAACCGCAGCTACTGTCTGGAGGTTATCTGAAGTATGGCCTGAGATGGTTGTGGAAGAAAAACGAGCTAAATTTAAAAACCCTGCAATTCCTGCCAATGAACCGGAAATTGCGTAAATTTTTATTAAATGAGCGCTGACCTTTATTCCAGCTCGACGAGCGGCTTCCTCATTAGCTCCAATGGCAATCGTGTATAAACCCAAACGTGTGAATTTTATGATAATGTATATAACGACAACAACAATAAAGGCAATAATTATCAGCCATGGTAATATGCCTAAAAATTTGCCGCTGCCAATGTGTTTTACAAGTGAAGCAGGGACGCCGCCAACATTAGATCCATTAGTTAAAATAAGGGCAATTCCACTTGCCATTCCCGTTGTTCCCAATGTGGTAATCAGTGCTGGTATTTTTAATTTTGCAACTAATGTACCATTGATGATTCCCCAAAGCAATCCGGATAATATTGAAACAATAAAACCAAAAAATACTACAGGGAAACTATCCCCGCCAATTGCTACCATAGTTAAATTGGCTGTAACTCCTGAAAAAATCAGTACACTGCCGACAGACAGATCTATACCGGATGTAGCTATGACCAACATTTGACCCATTGCAATAATCATGAGAACTGAAGAATCTATAAAAATTGTTCTTATATTGTATTCCGAAAGGAATTGAGAGGATCTTAAGGTGGCAAAAATGCCGCACATAAGAATTAATGCTATAAACAGATAGAAAGAAGATGCTGAAGATGCCTGTTTTAGTGTTGTTTTAAATAGATGATTTTTTTTTTTAGAGACCTTTTCTGCCATACTCCGGGGTGTATTATCAAAATTACTCATTTAATTGCTCCTTCTACCATGTTAAGTCAAAAATTATTACTTAAAATGATGATAAATACTTGATTGGGAATGGGAAGTTGTAAAACAAAGAAGGTTTAAGATAAAGTGTGTAATACCTCAAACCTTCTTTGTAAATTAATATTATTCTATTTCATCCTGGTAGATGTATTTTGATATTTCAGGATCTTTCATAGTTTCCAAAGTAAGGAAAACAAAGGGAGTGTCAATTTTAGCTGTTACTGCTTTACCGGTTAAGGCGTTGTAAGCCTGTTGAACTGCTATAACACCCATTTCATAAGGTTCCTGAAGAACAGTTCCCTTAATTACTCCACTGTTGATATGTTCAATAACTATTGGAGAGGAATCGAATCCTACTAAGGCAACTTTGTCCTTCGCATCTGCATTTACAAGAGCAACCGCTGCACCTTCTAATTCCTGAGTGCTTACAGTATAAATCCCCTTGAGGTCAGGATGGGCTGCTAATGTAGCACTGATGATAGAAGTTGCTTTTGCGGGGTCACTGCCACAATATTGGGTTCCGATAAATTCAACATTGGGATAATTCTTTATCTGGTCTTCAAAACCTTGAGTTCTCTGATCTGTTGTGGATATTCCGGCAGTACCGCCCTGAACCATAACCTTTCCTTTTTCACCAATCAATTTTGCTAAATTGTCTGCAGCAAATTTTCCACCGGCATAATTATCAGATGCAATGAAGGAAATAGCTAAATCAAGATCTGATGCAGCAGTATCTGCAAATACAACTACTATTCCTGCTTTTTTTGCTTCAGTCAAGGGAACTTTCATTGCTTCACCAGCCATTGGATTTATAATGATTGCATCAGGTTTACTGGCTATAACTGCATTCAGAATAGGAGTTTGTGTTTCGGGGCTGTAAGAATTCCCCCCCTGATAACTAAAAGTCATTCCCAATTTAGCTGCTTCAGCTTTTGCTCCATTAGTCAGTGAATTAAAAAAAGGAATACCAGACATACCTTGTACATAGACAATAGTGAAATTGTCATCAGATTTCATTTCTTCTTTGTTGCCGCCGGCAAAAATAGCAGCTGAAGATAGTAATAACAGTAGGCAAACAACTATTACAAAATCAATTCTTTTAAACATATCAACTCTCCTTAAAAGTTTATATTGAGAAAAGGTGTTTCTCAACGATGAATTATTTAACCAAAAAAGAACTTGCTTTAAAATTTTAATTTACAACATATTTCATTGTATTTGCAATAAACATGTAAACTTGTTCTCTAGTGCCTCCTTATATATATTTTTTAAAGCACTCAAATAGATTTTTGGTCTTATAATACGTAAAGCAAAAATCATGCCAATAAAATACATTATATAAATAACTGCATAAATCAATAATTAGACAGTATATTTTTGTTTGTATTGCCTATATAATGGGTA
>CBDVAD010000345.1:0-4280 GCA_965371875.1 uncultured bacterium | reverse complement strand
CCGTGTTTTGTGAACATCTTTGCATGGAGATCAATTACATCTCTTGACTGTGACTCGAGACCAACAACATTAGTTCCTCTTGCCAGGGTCTGGAGATTGATATCCGGACCTACTGCAGCTCTGAACTGATCCATCATGTCAAAGGCATCTTCATTACAATAAAAGTAGAGGGACTGAAACCTTGCTCCGCCACCTGCTTCAAAATGTGTAATTCCAGCATCAACAGCAGCTTCAACTGCAGGCAGGAAATCTTTTGTAAATACCCGTGCTCCATATACTGATTGAAATCCGTCACGGAATGCCGTGACCATAAAATCGACTCGTTTTTTCATTTAATATTACCCCTTCCAACTGTGTGAGTATGATTTGACTGCAGCAATGACAGCTGCGATCTCTGCTTCGCCCATGGGTACTGCCTCTTCTGCAATCTCCATCGATTCCGTCTGATTATTAATAGTTTCTTTCTTTGTTTGTTTAACTTTTGTCTGTTTATTGGCAGTAATATCCGGAAAGTATTTAGGTATAAAAGCAGATATTATCTTCATTACAAATACCATTATTGTAAGAAAGACAAATACTACAGACATACCTACAATTGTTAATGTAAGACCTTGCAGTAACACTTCGGTTCTCCTTGGTTTTAAATCTTGATATTGTGATTTTAACCTGTGAAGCGATAACTATAATCGCTGGAAGAGCTACTTGCAAGGAAAATTTTCAGAATTTCGTGGATTTTCTTAATATTTTTGCAGAGACGCGATAAATCGCGTTTCTACGAAAATATTACATCATGCGAATTGGTATTCCTCATCAAAATCATCATCTGACAGCCCATCATCCAACTGCATATGCTGTTCTCCGAATGCAAAAAAGAGTTCATCAGACTTCGATGCCGGTTCGAGGTCATCTATCCAGACTGCTT
The DNA here is from genome assembly GCA_965371875.1 of uncultured bacterium. Classification (GTDB taxonomy): domain Bacteria; phylum Spirochaetota; class Spirochaetia; order B11-G9; family B11-G9; genus JAJRQE01. The sequence goes on along the minus strand of CBDVAD010000345.1, from coordinate 3,358 downwards.
CCGGATTATATTTTGCAAGAAAAACACGGTTAACCAGCTCCGGAGTTCGGGACTGAATATATTTGAGAACAAAGTATTTTTGTGAATTACGGCTCATTATTCCATCAACAAGAATTTTACCGAATTTTGTAGACATGGATGGGCCTCTGGCCGTTCGGGCAAGACCGGATACTCTGCTGTATGCACTGCTGAATATTTCATATACTTCATCCAGAGGCAGGTTGAAATAGCCTTTGGGACCGGTATCTCTGGCTACAAACATATAATAAGGTATCATTCCCATAGTTACCTGTTTGCTCCACATCTCCACCCACAAATCAGCATCGTCATTAATGTGTCTTAAGACTGGTGACTGGCATCTTATGGTAGCACCGGTTGCGAGTATCCTTTTTACGGCTTCTTTTACCTGAGGTGTATCCATTTCGACAGGGTGGGTAAAGTGAGCCATTATGGTTAGATGAAATCCGGCATCAATTATCTCTTCAAAAAGTGAAATAAGATCATCTGCATCTTCATCCTCAGTAAATCTGTAGGGCCAATAGGAAAGAGCTTTTGTTCCTATTCTTATGTTTTTAAGCCCACCTGGGTTTGATTTAAGTATATCCTCAAGATATCTGCGAACCAGTTTTGTTTTCATAATCATGGGATCACCGCCGGTAACAAGTAAATCTGTCACTTTTGGATTTTCATTAAGGTATTCTATAAGCTCCTCTGATTCACGGGTTGCCATTTTTAATTCGTCGATTCCGATAAATTGTGCCCATCTGAAGCAGTAGGTACAGTAGGCATGACATGTTTGTCCCTGCTCAGGAAAGAACAGTACAGTCTCCTTGTACTTATGCTGAATCCCTTTGATCTTTGTACCATCATGACTGGGTGTATTAAGTTCCAATTGGCCTGCGGGCTGGGGGTTCATCTCCATCTGTATCCGTCTGACCTCTTCATCAAGTCTGCCTGTATCTTCTTTCATAAGTTTAATGACTCTCTGCAGGTCGACATCATTCAACATTTCCGGTTGTGGGAAGGTAAGCTGAAATATAGGATCTTCAGGAATATTATTCCAGTCAATCAGATTATCTGTTATATAGTTGTTGGTTCGAAAAGGGAGAACTTTTGCTACAGCCTCCATCCTTAAAAGTGTTCCGGCAGAGAGACTCTGCAGTTGTTTTATATCGTGAAAATTTTTCGAGGTGTATGCCTTAAATTTAGTTCCCATAGATGCTCCTTAAAATCAGCAAATCTGATAGAACAGAGATGAGTATTCCCGGTCCTGCGATTAAATATTATGTCTACATTTAGATCGGCTGATGTTTGCGTGGTACAAAAGCAGTTAACGATAAGTCAGTTAATAGCCAATACACACTTATAAGATACCATTAATTTGCAGTAGTTGCAAACGGGGGTCTTTTTGAAGCTGTAATTCTTATAATTAAAGCTAATGATTGAGTTATCTGCAATAGTATGCTATTATAAAAAATCAGCATTTGAGAATTGAATACGGGGTCCACCTTGTGTTTGATTAAAGTTCTTGTCTTATGAATATTCGATTAGGTCATTTTTTGTATCTTATCTAAAGTACAAAATTCGTAGAGTTCGGTTTATCAAGTGCTTCCTCGCAGATCGGTTAGAAGATATATCTTAGTATCTTTTTATAGGCGGGAACCCTGCTCCTCTGGATCACTTTCTGTAAAAGTGACTTGTCTCATAATTTATGATTTTGTGATTGGGTCTAAATAGATGAGTCATTCCCAAAATTTCCTGGCTTGAAGTGGGTTCTATTGGGTATTTATTACAGAATAATGACAGGGTAATTTAGGGCATAAACAATTACTAAAGGAGGTCTTCATCATCAGTAATTATAAAAAGACAAAATTTGCGGTCATAGGCGCCGGTTGTGGTGGACAGGCTATTGCCGGATATCTTTCAGCAGAAAATTTCAATGTAAACCTCTACAATAGATCACTGAAGAGAATAGAGTCGTTAATGACAAAAAAGACCATCACACTTGAAGGAGCAATCGAAAGAACAGGAACTCTATCTTACGTGGGCACTGATATAGCTGAAGCAATAGCCGATAGAGATATTATTATGGTTGTTACAACTGCTACCGGGCATAAAGATATAGCCGCTCTAATTGCGCCTCATCTTAAAGATGGCCAGATAGTTATTTTAAATCCCGGGAGAACTTTCGGAGCTCTTGAATTTGATTCCGTTCTTAGGAACAGCAGTAATTACAGGAATACTATTGTAGCTGAGGCGAATACACTTGTATTCGCTGCAAGAGTCAATTCTCCGGGTGTTGTAGATATTAAAGGTGTAAAAAAAGAAGTTTCTATTGCAGCTCTGCGGGCTTCTGAAACTGAGAAAGTTTTATCCATGATTCAACCCGTTTTCCCCCAGTTTGTTGCTGCAAGTTCTATTTTAGAGACAAGTTTTGGAAATATTGGCGCTGTTTTCCATCCTGTAATAACTCTTATGAACAGAGATTTAATAAGAAATGGAAAGCCCTTTGAGTTCTATATAGATGGGATTACAAAGGAGAGTGTAGAAGTAATTAAAGATGTTGATAAAGAGATGAGATATGTTTCGGGTGCCCTTGGAATAACAACTTTGTCAGTCATTGACTGGTTAGCCTCAAGGTATGGCTTAACCGGAAATGACCCTTATTATATGATCAGATCCAATCCGACTTATTGTGGAATAATGGCTCCGGATACTCTTGACCACCGATATTTGTGGGAGGACATACCTACCGGCCTTGTACCTGTTTCTTCTATTGGTAAAGCGCTGAATATTGAAACAAGAGTAATAGACTCTTTGATTGATCTTGCAGATGAGACACTGGGCAGGGACTTCCGTACTGAAGGCAGAACACTTGAAAGCCTTGGTCTGTCATCCCGGTTTTTAATGAAAGATTTGAAAGATATCCTTTTCCCAAGTGAAATAGCGGTTGCCTGATATATGATTTTTAAAACAAATCATGGAGATGTTATCGGGCTTGCAAAAACTGAAATTGATGCGCACACTCTCGGGATATCCCGAATAGAAGAGATTCTTATAGAGTCTGGATTTAAAACAGCTGCAAGCAGTGATATTCTTTCAAAAGCATTTTCCAACCCTCAGGTACCTGGGAACTTTTCACTGATTAGAAATTGGATTAGTGAAAATAAAATCAGCGTTCTGGGGTTTAGTTACCGATTAAGCACAGATAGTGCAGTTACAACTTTTCAGAAACTCATGGATCAATTTATAAAGGAAAATTTTTTTACAGATCAGAAGGGTCCATTAAAAAGAGTATGTTTCGCAGGATTACCTGAAGCATCCAGGATAGTAAAAAACAGATATGGGGATCGGGTTT
>CBDVAD010000344.1:0-4315 GCA_965371875.1 uncultured bacterium | reverse complement strand
AGAAGAGTTAATCCCCCCTGATAGAGAAGAATTGTAATTACAGAAAACATAACTCCAATACCCATAGCTGCAGTAAACATAACAGCCATAAAGCCATCCATAACGGATTTCATCAGTATAAGATCATAATCCCCTTCCGCTCCTGCCTTAATAGCCCCTACAATGGTCATTGCACCTACACAAAAGAGAACTGAGGCATTCAGAAAACCATGAGCAAACGATTTTGAATTATCAGAATTATCTTCTGTTAATGAACTTTCAGCAGGGATTATACCGTCCTCAGGAAGAGCCTTTTCTACCGGGTGGGAATCCGTAGAGGCAACCGGCCGGTTGCCCCTACGCCTTCCGGCTGGTGTAAAATGTCTCTCCAGAAAACTCCCGAGATTAAGTATTCTATCCTCAATTCTCCATACACTTCCCAGAATACCACCTGTAAATAGAGAAAGAATGACATACAGTATCATCTGAGACTCGAATGCCATATTCATACCTATTACTACAGATATAAGACCGGCACTTATAAAGACTACATCTTTAATTTCAGGATTTATTTTTCTATGCAGGAACATTCCAATGAATGATCCGATAATTACTGTAATACAGTTAATAAAAGTTGCTATCATGTCCATGACTATAACAAAAGCATTCAAAGTTGTGAAGAACCTCTAACAATTGACACTAAAAAGTCGATGATGGTAATATACATAATTAAAAGAAGGAGATATGCATGTTGAATGCTGAATCCGTTATGACAGAACCAGAAGTAAGTGCGACAGAAAAAATCTACTGTGCAAACTGTATACATTGCAAACTTGTAAAAAGCAGCAAAGATAGTGGAAATCAATACTATCTAAGAGTCAGGTGTACTGCAGGAAAGTGGAAAAAGAAACTAGGTGAGGAAAAGGTATATAAATACTTTACAGTAGCCAGAAGGTCTCTGGATTCCTGTGACTCATATGAACCAATGGGAGATCCTGCAGATTTTATAAAGGAACTTAAAAAGACCCTCCCTATAAAAGACGAAATATATTCATAATAGAGATGATAATGAAAAAATTGACACTATTACTACTGATACTACTTATTATCACATCATGTTCTTCCGGCCCCCGGGAGATTGATGAAACACTCAATCCTGTAGAATTATTTCAGCTGGCACAGGAAGCATCAGATAATAAAGATTTTGAAGCAGCTGTAAAATATTATGAAGTATTTATTGCAAAATACTCTGATGATATACAACGTCTTGTGGAAGCAGAGTATGAAATTGCATTTATTACCTATAAGCAGGGTAACCCAGCCAGAGCAGAAGAACTTTTAAAAGAGCTCCTTACCAGATATTCCGGGGAAGGCGCCCAGGTGCTTCCGGCATGGCCAATGATTCTTTCGAGGAAACTCCTGAAACAGATAGAAAACGAATCGCTGTAAGGAACAGGCATACCTGTTCCTTATGAGCATGCCTATTCTTTATGATACGTTCGAGGAAACCTTTTTTTTCTTTAAAAATCGTCCATCTACAATCAACAAACCGACTGTTATAATCCCGAAACCGAGAAAAGATCTCCATCCCGGTGTTTCACCAAGAAAAAGCATCCCCAGGATAAGTGCTGTAAGGGGTATTAAAAAAGTAACCAAAAGAAGATTTGTTGCACCGACTCTCGCTAATAGTCTGAAATATATAATATATGCCAGTGCAGTACTGAATAGAGAAATACTAATCATTGATAACCAGGTTGCTGTGTGAATATTTATGTCCCAGGGTTTATCAATAAAAACCACAAATGGTATGAGATAGAGTGCAGCTGCAGTAAGCATTCCTGCGGCAAGTACTTTTGGTGGAAAACTGTATCTTCTGCCATAAATGGCACCCAACGCATAGCATAGAGAGGCTCCTAATACCGAAAGTCTTCCCAATAACATATTACCAGTACCGGAAACTCCTGTCTGTCCAACAAGTAGAAAAACACCAACCCATCCTACAAGCAGGCCAAGGGCTCTGTTTTTTGTGAGTTTTTCTCCACCCCTTAAAAACTGACCCAGTATGGCACTGAATAATGGAGCTGATGCATTTATGATAGACGCTTCACCACCTTCAATAAACTGCTGTCCCCAGACAATCAGGCTGAAAGGGATAAAATTATTAAAGACACCAAGAACTAATGAAACAATTACCAGTTGTCCGGAGAGTTTCGGCCTTTCTCCGCTAATAAATACAAACAACCAGAGAAAAACAGCACCCAGAGATACTCTGGCAAATACAAGAGTAAATGGTGATAGCTGCCTAAGTACAATTTCATTAAAAAAGAAGGAACCTCCCCATAGCAGGGAAAGTAAAAACAAAAGCAGCCAATCGGTAAGTTTCATAGATTTATTCATGATTGGTATTTTAGATATTTGTAGAGGATTGTCTACATAATATGGGTGTTGGGTGGAAGAATATTGAATTGAGGTGATGTATTTATATTCAAACACAATATTACCGGTAATAACACCATATTACCACGTAGGGGCAAAAAATCTTTTGCCCCTACTGGGGTAATATTATCGCATTGATATTTATATCCATAGATTCGGCATCATCATAAACCATTTGTGCTGTTACCTTTCCTCTTGGCCTTGGATGAGGAGGAGCATCTCCAATAAGAATAATCTTTTGACTGTCCGCATCCCAGGCAAACTTATGAATACCTTCATATAAAGCTTCATTTACAGCCTCTGGAATATCTCTTCCTCCAAATACCCGGATGTTATTAATAAAAGATTGAACAAAATTGAGATTACTTTGAAAAGGAATTGTCTTTGTTACATATTCTTCAAAATAATCTTTGTATAAAACCATTCCAAATCGAAAACTTGAAAACCCTGATGTCTCTTCCATAAGCATAGGGATAAGGAATTTCTTTAAATATGGAATATCATCTTCCATACTTTTTGTTGTATCTATACAGATAACCAGATCCAGTGTATCTCCTTCTGTTTTCTTTATAATCCCCCGGATATTTTCAATAATATCACCTTCTCCTGCTCCAAAAACAGTTTCTCCTTCACTGGATATCTCTTCAAATGCAGTTACAGCTTCAGCCATATAATTTCCCTCCGGAGGGCCAGGCAGGGGTCTTTGAATTACTCTGATAATATATGGGTTATCATAAAAAGAACCAGTATAATCAGCATAAGGCTTCGCAAAGGTTCTTATATTTATCCATGATCCATCCAGAAGCTGAAGTTCCCCTTCGCGACTCCAGGAATATCCATATTCTACAACATAAGGAATAAAAATATGAAAAACACTCCCATACTCAGGATGAATCTCGGTTGTGGAATCTATAAGTGCAAACTGGGTAGTTCCCTGGGCCTCCAGAAATTTACCATCCAGCAATCTTTTTTCAGCTCCATTTATTTTTTGGTATACAGGATTACGCAGAGAAAATGAACTCGACTGCTTTTCAGGGTCAGAGGTCGATTCTGTAAGAAGAATAGAGCCAAGGCCAGGTCCGCTTTTAACCCACAGATGATATCCCCCCTCAATCGTCTGTTCTATAAACAATGTATCTTCCTGAAGAACCAGACCCTGGGAAAAAATAGTTGCGGGAAGAATTAAGAGAAAAAGCAAAACCTGTATAAAAAGGCGGGAATACATATACTAATTATCGACAGAAACAGGATTTGATTAAGTAGAGACGCCCAATTTGGGCGTCTCTACTTGAATATAACAGGGGCATACTGATAATCTACCTGCATGAATATTGACTGCCTTATACCTTCTGCAGGATTTTCTTCCAGAATGGGTAAGTGGAAACTGATTTTACCATATAAAAACAGTACGATTATTGAAAACAGCATAGAAAATGCAGCAGAGTTTTGCACCAGGATAATAGTGGTAACAGGATACAGAGGAAATGAATTAAAAGATCTTGTAGAACAGACCCCTCATGTCCTTACTATAAGAAACGAAAATTACAAAAAAGGGATGTTTTCTTCCATACAAACAGGTGTAAAACTGGTTGAATCTGAATGGTTTTTTATAACCATGGGAGACATGCCCGATATAAACAAAGATATTTTTAACAGCCTGCTCGAGTCCATGAATAAAAATCCAGGCGGTTTTGACATTATACGACCTATGTATCAGGGAAAGAGAGGCCATCCAGTACTGCTTAACAAAAATACTATACCGACAATTATTTCAGAACCCCATTCCTCTGAAATGAAAAATGTTTTTTTACATCATAAAGTAATGGATATCGAAATGAATATCCCTGATACGTTCAGAGATATTGATACACCTGAGGAATACAGGCAGATATCGGGAGAG
>CBDVAD010000343.1:0-4321 GCA_965371875.1 uncultured bacterium | reverse complement strand
TCAATTATTGCCAGATTATCGGTAAGTTTTTCATCTGTTAAATCGTTATCATCCTGATAAAGTTTAAGTAATGATACCGATCCAATTATTCCTCCAAGGATATTATTAAAATCATGTGCAAGACCTCCTGCCAGAGTTCCAATCATCTCCATTTTTTGGGATCTTACAAGCTGTATATTTTTCTTATGAAGTTCACTGCTGTAATTATGTATTTTTTCTGAAAGACGGTTATAAGACTCTGTAAGCTCACCGATTTCATCATTACTTCTTACTTCAATTTTATTTTCATGATGTTCAGAACTCTCCAGGTTATAGACTTTTATTGCATTCATAAGTCTCACAATTGGATAAACAACTGCCCTTGACAGAACTAAATTAAGAAGTAGAAATATAATAATAAGACTGGCAGATACTGAACTGATAAAAACAATAAGCGATCTTCGACTTTGTCTTTTGATTTCCTCAATTGAATAGAATATTTCAATAAAACCAAGTATATCATCACCAAATTTTATAATATGTTCATAGTGAAGAGAGGCTTCATTCTGATAGATAAGTTCCTCTGTAAAAATATCTGCATTGGCATAGTCACTGCCTGTTTTTATTTCAGAACCGTCTTTATCACTTCCCAGCGCAAAATTTATCATTGCTCCCTGATTATTATAGAGGATTACATTCTCAACTCCCTGAAGCTCCAACATTTTTCCAAGTCTTAAACTGATAGCCCTGTCACGGTTTTCAAAAATTGCATTTGCAAGTTGTGCACCCTCATTGCTTATTAGAATATCCAAAAGGCGTATAATACCATCAATAGATATCTGTTCCTGCCTCTTCTGTACAGGCAGCTGAAAGAGAAGAGTAAGAATAATAAGAAGAACAAAAGCAGCAATACTGATTAAGTTCAACTTTCTACGCAATTTCATAATTAAGGACTAACCTTCTTTACAAACTCAGTTTTTCCATCTTTAAATATAAGTATATAGGCTTCTTTTTCAGGATCTCCATTTATACCCATGGAAATTTCACCAGTAACACCCTGGAAATCACTAATCTCTGATAATGCAAGTCGAATATCTTCCGGTTTAAATGATTTTGCCTTTTTTACAGCCATTATCAATAGATTAACAGCATCGTAGGACAGGGCCATTCCAGCATTCAGTAACTCACTTTTAAAATAATTTTGCATTTTGGAAGTAAATTCAAGGCTTACAGGTTCCAGCGAATCGGAATACCAATGGCTGATGTAATAGGAACCATCGAGGAAATTTCCAGTATAATTGTACATCTCATTCTGGCTCCATCCATCACCACCAAGAATGTAAGCATTAATACCAGCACCACGAAAACTTTTTATAAACAGAGAGGAGTCTCTTGTATAGCCGGGAATAAATATCAGATCAGGTTTTAGATTCTTAACCTTAGCCACATAATTAGTAACATTAACAGGTTCGAGGTAATCTCCTTCCCATAATATGTTACCGCCATAACCAGTAAAGTTATCGATAAATGAAGCAGCCAGATCCAGAGAGTATGTAGAATCTGTATTTGTAAGAACCACTGCTGTTCCTACATTAAGATCCTCCATGGCAAATTTTGCTGCGACCTTTCCCTGAAATGAATCAATAAAACAAACTCGAAAAATATAATTCCCTATTCCCGTAACTGCAGTATTTGTAGATGAAGGTGTTAACATAGGAATTCCTGCTTCCTGAAAGACTGATGCCATGGCAATTGAATGAGAACTCCAGGACGCACCTATTACTGCTGATACTCCATCGGCAACGGCCTTCTTTGCTGCTAAAATAGATCCAAGGGCACTACTTTGATTATCATAAGTAAAAAGTTCTATTTGCTGACCAAGAACACCACCATTACTATTAATCTCTTCAACAACCAGTTCAACAGTTCTTATCTGATGGAGGTTTGTCATTGCTGCTGTTCCGGTCTGACTGAAAATTGAAGCCAGTTTAAAGGTATCTTCACCAAAAAGAACTAAAGGACCTGCTAAAAGGATTACAAGAACAGGTAATAATCGTTTCATTTAAAACCCCTTTAGATATATGATAGTACAAGTTGCTGTTATTATCAATTGGAGTTAATATGTCTTATAGAGAAACTGAACTATATACCCCAGTAAAAGAATATCTGGAAGAACTGGGCTTTAAAGTAGATGCAGAAGTAAAGGGCTGTGATGTAGTTGCATCCCAGAATTCTAAAATAATAATTGTTGAACTTAAAAACCGTTTTTCGTTAAAACTCCTGTACCAGGCAGTTGAAAGGCAGGAAATAAGTAAAACTGTATATGTCGCCATTGGAAACCGAACAAAAAAACAGTATCCTGGGGATATAGTTAAAATGAAAAAACTCCTGGTGAGATTAAATATTGGTCTCTTAATTGTACATTTCAGAATATCCAGCACTTTCGTAGAACCTGTACTTGAACCACAACAAACACAAACAGGTATTAACAGGAAAAAAAGGGCGGGTTTATTAAAAGAACTGGATGGGAGGTACCATAATTTTAATACTGGAGGCTCTCCATCATCAAAAAAACAAATTACCACCTATATGCTTAATACCATACAGATAGCGGTAATGTTAAATATACGGGGACAATCATCTCCTTCTTCACTGATAAAGAATGGTTCATCCTCCAATACCCAGTCCATACTGGCACAAAATTTTTATGGTTGGTTTGAAAGAACAAAACGGGGTATATACAAGCTGAATTCAAATGGAAGAAAGGCGCTTTTAATATTTTCCGAACAATCAGCCTATTTTAAGGAAAAACTCCAAAATATAGAAGAAAATCACTAATTTATATTGATTTATCCAGCAACATAAATTATTTTTAAGGTATTGAGGTGTATATGCAGGAATGTGAATTAATAAATACTTGCCCTTTTTATAATGGTCAGTTAAAGGGCGATGAAGAACAGATAAATATTATGAAAGAAAAATATTGCGAAAAAAATAATCTTAACTGTGCCCGATACATGATACTCATGGCACTGGGTAAAGCGAGTGTACCAAAGGAATTATTCCCTCATCAGAAGGACAAGGCATACGTAATAATCGCTGAAGGTGATTAGGAGTTAGTTTTTTGATGGCAAACTCTTCATTTTTATATTTTAATAAAATATATACTTTTAATCTCCAAAATTGAATGATACAATCCCACCATGAACCTTAAAGACCACTGGCAGCAGATAGTAAAATTATCCCCTGACGGAATTACTATAACAGACATGGAAGGTAAAGTGTTTTTTGTTTCGGATAAAATTATTCAGATATTCGGCGCCAGTTCAGATAAAGAGATTCTGGGCACAAATTTAATTGACTGGATTCATCCTGATGACAGGGAAAAAGCTGTTTTTTACATCAAAAATGCAGTAAAGGGTATACCCACAAGCGGTGCAGCAGAATATCGAATGCTCAGAGTGGACAAAACCTATTTATATCTCGAAAGCAAGGGAAGGGTTTTAAAAGATGATAATGATAATACCCTTGGGATGATCTACAGCAGCAGAGATATTACAGAAAGAAAAAAACTTGAAATAACTCAACTACAACAGTTAAAACATGAATCTATGGAAGCCCTTACCGGCGGGATTGCCCACGATTTCAATAATATTCTTACCGTTGTTAAGGGGCAGATAAGTTTAATAAAAATGGATTTATCTATCAATGATGATTCTAAATTAAGTCTTATTGAAGTAGAAAGTGCAATAGATCAGGCAAAACGTATAACTGATCAGCTATCATCCCTTGCTCAGGGAGGATTACCGGTTAAATCTACTTTTTCTATTAGCAAAATGGTGGAAAAAATTGCCATTCTTGTTATTCAGGAACCAAAGATAAAATGTAGTTTTATGTACGATAATGCCTGCTTCGAAGTATATGCTGACAAAGGGCAGATCAATCGTGTTTTAAGCAATCTGATCATAAATGCTGCAGAGGCTATGCCTGAAGGTGGAGATATCAATATTGATATAGAAATTATCAATGGATTTAAGCATAAATTTCTTAATGAAAAGATTAAGTATCTCTTATTATCCGTAACTGATACAGGAAGTGGTATTTCAAATGAGATCCTTCCACGAATTTTCGATCCATATTTCAGTACAAAATCAAGAGGAACCGGGATGGGTCTTTTTTCTTCTTTTGCAATTATGCAGAACCATGAAGGGCATTTAATTGCAGCCGCCAATTTGGATAAGGGCTCAGTTTTTTCTCTATACCTCCCTGTGTAAGAAAAGAAAATTACAAAGACTGGAATGATTAACTAAATTATATTAAGATAGCTGCTAAACATTTAGAT
>CBDVAD010000342.1:0-4323 GCA_965371875.1 uncultured bacterium | reverse complement strand
TATATATTGCTGGTTCATCCATTTGAGTTTATCAATAACTTCCGGACCATTTGCGCCGAATCGCAGTGTTGTTCCCAAACCCTCATTCAGGGTAACATAGCTTGAATTTCCATATGCCCTGCTTTCAAGAACAATCACAGGCATGGAAGGGGATATAATACCTGCCATGGGTCCGAGGGAAAAATGATTGTGTGCTGATAGGAGTAATATTCTTCCTTCTTCGAAGAATTTCTCTGCGGCAGTTATAGAAGGGGCCCAACCCTCGTACACAATAGCTCCGAATACCGCGTTCTGCATGGCACTGCAAATATTGTTTCCTTTCAACGGCGGGCCTGCATGGAGGAGGACACCCTCTTTGAGAGCGGGTATTACATCAGCAGCTTTTGCTACATCAGTCCACCATATCTCCGAACCGCATACTTCTTTAATAATCTGCTTGTTCTGCATTTCCACACCTTAATTCAACATAATTTGCTTAAAATAAATATTGTTTTACTTTCACTCCAGAAGAGCGATGCCGTTGATTTCCAACAAAACCTCTTTCATAAAAAGACTATTGATTTCCACAATGGTACTGGCCGGAGGATTTTCTCTGAAATAGCCATCCCGAACCTTTGCAAATATTGTCCGATTACTCATATCTGTAACAAATACTGTTATCATCATCAGGTTATCAAGATGAGCATCGACCGATTCCAGACATGAAACTAAGTTATCCAGGGTCTGTCTGGCCTGCTGTTCGAAATCACCCTCTCCAACAAGGTTTCCATCACTATCAAGAGATATCTGTCCGGATACAAAAACGAAATTACCTTTTCGTGTTACCTGAGACCAGGTACCATCAGTCGCCGCCACCTTGTCGGTCCCTATTAAACGAATATATTCCTTCTCTAACAATGTATTGGCCCCCTTCATACTTCTAATACTAATTCACTGTTTCAATACAAATACTCATTCATCACTATCTATGCTTCATGTAAGCTGATACATGCAATAAATCAATATCACCACACTGTATCGATATGAATTATAGAACAGTATAATGTATATGTCAATATTTTATTTTGTATACAATATATTATTTGGGCCATTTTTTTCCCATTAATTTTTGAATAAATAATTATTTTTCGGGAGTTATAAATCTATTCAGAAAAACATAAGCCGTTCCTGGAAAAAGAATTACAATGGAAAAAACTTCTCCCAAAAATGAGCATTATACTTTATTTGGATTTAAAACAAAATGCAGGCTGTTCCAGGCCAACTAAAATTTCGCCTGTTTTAGGATACTGTGATCAGGAATCGTCTCATCACTGGCATACTAAAATACCATCTATACGATTACTAATTTGTATGGCGGTAAGAAAGAGGAATCGTAAAAACGTTTGGGCACGGATCGTCCAACCCATCCATATCGTAAGGAACAGGCATGCCTGTTCCCTACGAATGGAGTTTTATTCGCTTAGGAAGATGTCTACAGAAGGTCTTAACTCTGCAAGTACTGCAATACTCTTATGAACTGGATGATTTACAAACTGGTCTATGAGTTTTCTGTCAACTGCTTTACCTGCATCAACTGCCGGATATGCAAGCTGTGAAAGAAGATAATCAAATCTTGGCGCCCATTTTCTGGATCCAAGCCTTGCTGTGTAGGAACAATTATCAACCATAAAAGAAACACCCTTAAAGTGCATATATGGGTTAAGAGAATCTACTGCTTCAATAACAGATTCGTTTACAATCTCTGAATATGCGTGTCCGTTTTCTTTAAGAACTTCTATCTGTGCCATCATGGTAGCGCAGTATACACCGGCAGTAAATGGATTTATTGAAATCTCTGACTCTACTCTTTCTTTACGAACTTCAAAACCTGTCTGCCACATCTTGCTGGCATCCATAGTCTGGAAAGGGAATCTGTTTAATCTCTCACCAGCCATAATAACGGAACGGATCTCATTCCCGGAAGCTACTTCCTGGTAACATTCAAGGAGTATCTCAAAAGCCGGCATGTAAGAGGCCCCGTAGGCCTGCTCGAATATCTCCTTATCCTTTCCTGAAAAACTTTCATAAACAGCGACTATACCATCTTTTGAAATCATCTTCGAAATAGGCCCTGTAATTGACTCTACTGTTTGTATAAAAGCCTCTTTTGAATCCATTCCCTGTTCGGAAGTATATCTTCGATACAGACTTTCCACTATTCCATGAACCGCACCCAGAAGGATTCCTCTTTCTCCGTAAATATCAGAACGGTATTCCATCTCCAAAGATGTCATAAAGGTAAAAGGAGATCCAAGACCAACAGACCATGCAAGAGCATAATCAGTTGCTTTTCCGTTTATATCCTGTTCTACAGCAAAACTTGCATTAATTCCTGCACCGTCTATCTCTTTACCCTGAACATAGAGTCTTCTTACTGATGGTCCCATTCCCTTTGGACATACACCTATAACATTAATATTCTTTGGAAAATATTCGCCTATACTCTGAAGATGACCAAGAAGGAATCCATGAGAAAGACCAAGTGTTGCACCATCTTTCATCGCCTCAAAAACTTTTTTATAAAGTTTCGCCTGTGCAGCATCAGAAATAAGAAGAATAACAATATCTGAAGAACTGATTACTTCATACATCTCACCGAGGGTACCATTTGCCTTTGTAAATCCTGCTGCTTCTGCCTGTGGAATAGATGAAGAATTCTCTCTAAGTCCTATCTTTACTACAATATCACTTCCTTCCAGAGAGTCGCGAAGATTTTGAGACTGAGCAGGTCCCTGGGACCCCCATCCAATAAAACCTATCTGTTTAACTCCTTCGAAAGCCTTTGGTAAAAGAGGAAAAAGATTACGATTTCCTCTTACTATATATTCTTCTGTTCCTGACAGATCTATTTTTTCTTTTGTAAATACCTTTGATTCAAAATTCATTTTAATGCTCCGTTTCCTGAAAATTATTTTACCGAATATTATCAGAATATAATTATTGCGTAAAGTGATTTATTTAGTATATAATGTTGCGTATTATGCATCTACAGGAACTTGAACTATTTAAACACCTTGCAGGGTCTCTCCATTTTGCTACCACCAGCAAGGCCTGTAATATTTCTCCTTCCGCACTGTCCAGAACTATAAAAAGACTTGAAGAAGAATTGGATCAGGAACTGTTTATAAGGGACAACAGAAGAGTTGAACTGACAAGATCAGGAGAAAGGTACCTTCTATTCACAGAAAAAGTCCTGAATGAACATAAGGCTCTGAAAGATTTCTACAAAGAGCAGGAACTTACTCTAAGGGGAACTTTACGAATATATGGATCTGTAACAGCAAGCTATACAATACTAACCGATATACTGGGGAGTTTTCAAAATAGATATCCTGAAGTACATATTGATCTAAAAACGGGATCTGCTGCCAATGCAATAGATGAAGTTCTAAAAGGGAACACCGATATCTCTGTAGCTGCTAAACCTGACAAACTGAGGGATTCACTTGCATTTCGGGAACTGGCAGTAACTCCCCTTTATTTTGTCATGCCGAAAAAAGAGTGTCCAGTTAAAGAGCTTATTACACAAAATGATATAAACTGGGAAAAAGTTCCATTTATACTCTCTGAAAGTGGTATTGGAAGAAACAGAATTGACAGATGGTTCCGCCATAATCACCTGCATCCCCAGATTTACGGACAGGTATCGGGAAATGAAGCAATCCTTGCTATGGTTGGCCTTGGGCTTGGTATAGGACTTGTTCCTGGTCTGGTTCTGGATAAAAGCCCTTTAATAAATGATATTGAAATAATTAAAAATGCACCGGAACTTGCCCCGTATACTGTTGGGATATGTACTACCAAACGACTATTGTCTTCTCCACTGGTTGCAGCCCTGTGGGAGAGCAGTGGAAAACTATTGCCTGATCATTCTCCCCTCTAAATAGGTCGCCAGAGACGATAGACTAATAGTAAGAATAAAATACATAGCCGTAATCGTAATCCATATTTCAAAAACAAGATAAGTGGACGCCATAAGCTCCATACCCTGAAAGGTAAGTTCCTGTATAGAAATAATGGAAACAATTGATGAATCTTTTATTGTGGATATAGCCTGACCCGTTAAACTCGGCAGGATTCTACGAAAGACCTGTGGAAGAATAACAAAACGATACTTATCTATAGATGACATTCCAAGGGCATCGGAGGCTTCAAACTGTCCCTTGGGGGTTGATTCAAGTCCCCCACGAATAATTTCTGCCACATAGGCTCCCTCATAAACAGCCAGTGTAAAAAGGGCGGATAAAAATTCAGAAAACCGTTCCGGTCTTGAAAATAAAAAAG
>CBDVAD010000341.1:0-4337 GCA_965371875.1 uncultured bacterium | reverse complement strand
CAGACTATTCTATAATCATTATTGAATTTTTTATTACTATAGCAGGTATATTTTATAACAATATATTTCTGAACATTACCACTGGATTATTGCTTCTTATTGCAATCTTTCTCATCATTAAAACATTACACAAAGCTGAAACCAGGAGAAAGGATGAAAACTGTATATCTCTGGAAAAAATGGAGAAGGAACGAAACAGATCTACAGAGGAAATTGACCATTTAAAAGAGAAAGAAGTAGAGACAATGGATAAATATGAAGAATCCATCAACATGAAAGATACTCTGAACAAACTGCTTACTGAACTTGATCTGACAACCCCTATTATAGAAAAACTTTCTATTGTAATTATGGATAAGAGTGAAAAATCCACATTAGATGCTACTGAGAAAATATTTACTATTGTTGGAGAAAGTCAGGAAGTTAGTAAAGATATACAAATTTTACTCGCAGATATGAGCAAGGGCGATCACAGCCTCGAGCATGAGGTGGACAGGCTTCTCGAGGAAGTTGAGGATTTTAAGGCAATTGTGGTTAAAGTTGAACAGCTTAAAACGAGTTATGAAAGAGATATGGAACTTATTGAGAAGACAGTATTAAACATCAGGAACCTGGCAGACAGCATATCTGATATTGCAGATCAAACAAGTATCCTTGCTATAAATGCCTCTATTGAGGCAGCCAGAGCTGGAAAAGCAGGTGAAGGATTTGCTGTAATTGCAGGGGAAACTCATAAACTTGCCACTGATTCAAAACAGATTACAGAGAAAATATCAGCAGGGATAAAGGAAATAGGGAAAACTATTACCAGTTCATTCCAGCGCCAGTCAGAAACATTGAACAGTACAGTCAATCATCTGCAGGAAGCAAAGGAAAGTTTTCACAAGATGACCAATGATCTGGCTCCACAGATAAAAAATATTGCTTCTTCTGTTCAAAAATCAAAGGATCTCTCAGAATCTGTTACTGCAAGGCTTAACGAAATAACAATGTCACTGCAGTATCAGGATGCAACAAGACAGATACTGGAGCACATAGTTTTACTGGTGGAAAGTATACAAAAAAAATTCATTTCTCTTAAACAGGAACATGGGCTACAGGAAAGAGATGATAGAGACTTAATTAATACAGATCTTCTTGTAAATGCTTCTAAAATTTTCACAGTCAGAGAGGAATGGATCGCAATGAATCTGGAATTGAATGAAAGCCAGTTAAAAGAAGCTGATAAAAAAGAAGACCTTCAGGGAGATATCACACTTTTTTAAAGGATGTAGTTAATGAGTTATCAAAAGTTAATAGAAATGCTGGAAATTTTCACTCCTGGAAATTTAATTGAGCAAGTCAATATCCTGGAAGAGATTGATATTCTGTCAAATGAAGAAGACCTGGGAGATAAAGAGAAGGAAGTTTTATCTCATGTATCCCAAAAATTTCAACTCCTTATAAAAGAAGGCCCCCAGGAAGAGATTGTGGATTCTATAAAAATATTAACATCTGCTCTGAAAGCAAAAAAATCAAAATCCCTTAAAAACCAGGCACCTGTAAAGGAAGACAGGATTATCATAGAGGATATGGAAATTCTGGACTCATTTATTTCAGAGACAACTGAACATCTGGATAATATTGAAGCAAAAATTGTCTCACTGGAGAACAATACAGACCCTGAAACAATAAATGAGATATTTAGATCCATGCATACAATTAAAGGTGTTGCATCCTTCCTTGGTCTGAACAAAATAAAAGACCTCAGTCATGCATTGGAAAACCTACTTGATAATCTTAGAGATAATAAAATTTCAATTAGTTCAAACCTGATAGATATACTCCTGGACGGAACTGACACTCTTAATCAAATTATGGAAGAACTTGAAGTCTGGGCAGGCAGCTTTGAAGACGGAGTAATAACTGAAGTATTTACTCCTGATGTAGAAATTGAGGATAACCTTAAAAAAATAAAAAACTTTGAAGAAGAAGATATGGAACCGTCAAAAGTAATACCTGACGATGAACTGATTACCCCGGAGATGACAAAACAGTTTGCCGAAGAATCTTCTGAACTTCTTGATACAGTTGAACATAATATGCTGGAACTGGAAAAAACTCCGCAAAATCTTAAATTTATTGAAGAATCATTCAGGCTTATACATACAATAAAAGGAAATTCCGGTTTTTTCTGGTTTCAAAAAATAGAAAAAATCTGTATGGGAATAGAAACAGTTTTTGATGCTCTTCGTAAAAAAGAGATGATTGCGGATCATGATATTGTATCCTCCCTACTCTCTTCTATAGATTTGATTCGTTCATCTCTGGATGAGATTGCTGAGGGGAAACTTGAGAACGCACGGAACCCTGAATTAGAGACACAATACCATGATTCTCTGGGTAATATTCTAATAGAAATGGGGGCTGCAACAGAATACAGTATCGAAGAAGCTCTTAATGAACAACAGAAAAAACTTGGTGAGATTCTAATAGAAAAAGGAAATGTTACCGAAGTCCAGCTGGAAAAAGCCTTAAAAAAACAAGGGAAAAAGCAAAATCTGCAGGCAGGTGCTGGTAAATCAATAATAAAAAAACAGGATATCAGGGTTAGTACAGAACGTCTTGATAAATTATTTAATCTGGTAGGAGAACTTATAACTGCAGAAACAATGGTTATCCACCACCCGGAACTCGAGAACCTTGAACTAACCCATTTCCAGCAATCCCTAACTGCCTTATCAAAAATTACAAAAGAGATGCAGGAAGTTACGATGGCCATTAGAATGATTCCACTTGACGGTCTGTTTAATAAGATGAGACGTCTTATTCGGGATCTGTCAAAGAAATTTGATAAAAAGATAATTTTCCTGGTGAGCGGTGAGGACACAGAGATGGATCGAAATGTAATCGATCAAATTTCAGATCCCCTTGTTCATATTATCCGAAATGCAATTGACCACGGGATAGAGAAAGCTGTTGCCCGGAAGCAAAATGGGAAAGATCCGGAGGGAACCATCAAACTAAATGCAAAATATGAAGGGAATGAGATTTGGATATCTATTATTGATGACGGAGGTGGTTTAAACAGGGATCGTATATCTGAAATTGCAGTTGAAAGAAATCTATTGACTGAAGATCAGGCCCTTAACAAACCAGATTCAGAAATATGGCCACTGATATTTGAACCTGGCTTTTCTACAAATATAGTAGTATCAGAAATTTCCGGCAGGGGTGTTGGAATGGATGTTGTAAAAAAGAATATAGAAAAGCTAAGAGGAAAAGTAGAGATCAGAAGTGAAACTAAAAAAGGAACAACTTTTATTCTGCAGATCCCACTGACTTTAGCAATTCTGGATGGGATTCTTTTTAAATCAGGTGATATGCTGTGTTCAATTCCTACTACAGATATTATTGAGTTTCATAAACCGGAAGAACACCAGATAACAACAACAAACGCCAATCAACAGGTACTAAAGCTTAGAGAAGAAATAATTCCACTTATTAAACTATCAGATTTTTTCGATCTGCCTACAGGAACCAAAGAATATACAGAAGGTATTTTGATAATCGCTACAGCCTATGAAAAGACGATTGCAATTCTTGTTGATGAGATAATAGGAAACAGACAATTTGTTATCAAAGCTCTCCCTGGATATCTTAAGGATGTAAAAGCTGTATCAGGATGCAGCATCCTTGGTGGCGGCGATGTGTGCCTTGTTATTGATACAGGAGCCTTCATCAACCAGGTACTGGAGTAAAAATTGAATACAGAAATGGTGCAAATTACAGAAAAAGAATTTAAACAGATATCCTCTTTGCTTTATAGAAATTTTGGAATAAATTTAACAGATAAAAAGCAAACTCTTGTAAGAGGAAGATTAAACAAAATTATCAGAACCAAGGGATATGGTAACTTTACTAACTACTACAATGCAATAAACGAAGATAAATCCGGCATGCTCCAAATAGAGCTGGCAGATCACTTGTCTACTAATCACTCATACTTCTTCAGGGAAAATGAACATTTTAAGTATCTTACTATAAATACACTTCCGGAAATTGAAAGATCTAATATACTGAAAGATCCATCGGAACTTAGAATATGGTGTGCAGGATGCGCTGCAGGAGAAGAGCCATATACACTGGCAATTCTGCTAATAGAATATTTTGGTAATAAACTGTCTGGTACTAAACCGGTAATTCTTGCAACTGATATTTCTACAAGTGCATTAAGTACTGCAAAAAGCGGGATATATCCAGAGGATAAATTGAAATCAATGCCTTCAAAGTATCTTAACAAATACTTTAATAAAATTGGAAATGGTAAATACAGTGTAAAAACCGCTCTTAGAAAT
>CBDVAD010000340.1:0-4338 GCA_965371875.1 uncultured bacterium | reverse complement strand
CAGGAAAGTACTCTCGGCATAACATATTCAGTTTCTTCCAACGGACGATCCTGGTCTGATTATGTTCCTATGGTATCAGGCAGCAGCCTTTCCAATGTATATCTCCCTTTTCATGTTTCTGACCGAAGCATCGAACATGTTGTTTTTCAGGCATCCCCGGAGGACAGTCGGTTTTATCAGCTCTACCATATTTCCAGTCGAGACAGGGGACGGACATGGTCAACTCCTGCTTTAATAACAGATATTGCTGAAAATGGAAACAGATCTGTTGATTTTGATAATCAGAGAGTTTTTCTAAAAGAGTCTCGTGGAAACCTTTATATTTTATGGGAGAGAAAACTCGGCAATGGTCCTGCTTTATCATATTATGGAGAACTTAATACAGATACAGGTGTTTTTAGCAAAGTTGAACAGATAAGTGGAGATGGTATAAGTACAAATCCTGTTAATAATCCCCAGTTATACATAAATCGTGGAATACCTGTTGCACTCTGGTATAACAATATTGGTCAGGTGGTTCTTGCCGGCAGGGAGAATAATGAGTGGACAGGTATTGATATTCCCGGTCAGACAGTAGGGGGGCTCAGTAATTTTTGCAGATTTCTGGCTGTTGGGAATGAGATGAATATTGTCTGGCAGAGTGATGTTGGGGATAATTCCGGTTTAACCAGACTTACACAGGATAAAACTGTATCTGATATAACAGTATTCCCGGTAAATTTTAAATCATCAGCACTAAGTCAGGATATATATACAGTCAGCTGGGATTTACCATCTGACTCATCGGGTATTGCCGGCTTCAGTTATTCTCTTGATAGAAACGAAAGGGGTACATCTCCCGTAACTATAATGGTTCGCCGGAGGGATGAAAGAAGGGTTAGTTTCACTGTTGATGTAGATGGTGCCTGGTATATTCATGTGAGGGCTGTAGATTATGCCGGCAATTGGTCTACTCCTTCAACTGTAAAATTTATTCGGGACACTACACCCCCGGGCAAAGTTGTATTTAAGATGATAGAAACTGATGATGAAGGTTACCTTTTATCAAACACCGGTTCTTTTACCTGGGATGCACCAGTGGGAGAAGAATCAGCAGGATATAGTTATAGAATACAGTATCTTGCCAATTCCAATTACACCGGAGACTTCTCGGAATTCAATATCCTTGATACCCCTAATCGTTCTGTTAACCGGGATACTTTCTATAGATTTTACAATCAGGATAACGGTTTCTGGTCTTTTACCGTTACCGCATTTGATTCTGTAGGAAACCAGGGTAATCCGGAAACCTTATTCCTTAGTATGAACAAATATATTCCAGTCACTTATATAACAAGATTATCAGCTGTTCAGGATGATCTTGGATCTATCACAATAAGAATACTGGGTAGAGGTTTTTCCGTCGGTGGTATGGTCAATACGATAATTTTGGATCGTGATAAAACAGAACCTTTTGATTATGTTTATGAACCTGATTCCGGTTTTTTTGGAGTTGTATCAGACAGGATAATCGATGGTCTCAAGATAAGTGAGATGGATGAAGGGGCCTATTATATAGGTTTAATTCATCCTTCAAGAGGTCTTTCCTTCAGCAGAGAAAAGCTCGAATTTGAATCTACCGGAACTGTAAAATTTGGTAATTTCAGTATTCTTGATGATGGGAAAGAATCAAACTTTGTACTTAAGAAACTGTTAACACTATCTGTAAATAGAATCTTCTTTGGTGTTGTAATGGTATTGTTGGCAATTATGATGATTTTTGCTGTTTCCCGTATTATAGCGCTTGTCAGAGAGAGTACAATTATAAAGCTGGAAGTCAGAGCATTGGTAAATAATAAAGCATTACCCTCCGAAATGAGGTTAGAAAGGATAAGAAATATGCAAAAGCATGGAATGGGGTTAAGAATAAAATTTGCCTTGCTGGTAACATCCCTTGTACTGCTGGTCGTTTTAATGGTGTCCTACTCACTGAGTATTTTTATGATTTCAACCCAACAGAAAAATTTAACGGATGGTCTTTTTCAGACAACTGAGGTGCTTATAAACAGTGTAAATACTGCTGCAGGGAAGTACCTTCAGGAGAACAATACTCTGGAGCTTAAACGTCTGCCTTCTCAGATAGAGTCCATGAGTTCTTCACGTTTTTTAACCATAACCGGCCCAGGTACAGCATCTGCAGGTGAGAATGGGCTAGAATTTCTATGGGTCACAAATGACAGTAACATCAGAGATAAGGTTAACCTTTCGGCCTTCGAAACTGAGGATGATATCCTTGCCGGACTTCCGGGGGGTACAAGATTCTCTGAAGGTACTTTAACTATGAATGATGATCTGACTGATGTCATCTCAGAACTGGCTGACAAAATAAACTCTGAAGGGACAGAATCGGTTGGTATTCTTTCAAAGGAACTTACCCGTCTTCAGGGAATCGCATCAGAGCTTTCAAGAAAAGCGAGAACAGAGGCAGATATAGACGAAATTAGAAAAATGCAGGATGAAATTTCCATGATAAGCGGGGAAATTGAGATTAAACTTGCAGAGATTGGAAGTTACTTTGGTTCTGTTCCGGAGTTTGACCCTGAAACAATAGAGGGAGATTACACTTTCTACAGACCTATAGTTTATCAACAGCGGGGTAATAATGAGAAATTTTATCAGGGTACTGTTCGTTTAAAGATCTCTACTGAGGAAATTATAAGTGAAATCAATACATCCACGGCTGCTCTTATCAGGAGAACAGTAATAATTGCTCTTATTGCCATTGCTCTTGGAATAATTGGTGCCCTTATTCTTGCCTCCATAATTATCAGTCCTATCAACCATCTATTAAAGAAGGTGGAAGAAATTAGAGATACTGAGGATCACATTGACCTTAAAGGTTTTAGTGTGGACGTAAAAACTCATGATGAGATTTCCCGTCTTGCAGAAGCAGTTAATCAGATGAGTAAGGGGTTGTATAAAGCTGCTCAGGCAAATGTAGAATTAAAAGTTGGTAAAGATGTTCAGAAGCAGTTTCTACCTCTGGTAAAGAATAAAAAAGGTGAGAAAACTTCTTTAGCGAAAATGGAAACTGATTATATAGAATTCTTTGGATACTACGAAGGAGCAAAGGGTGTTTCCGGTGACTATTTCGATTTTCTTGAGATAGATCAGGACAGGTATGTTGCTATTAAGTGTGATATTTCCGGAAAGGGTGTTTCCGCCTCCCTGATTATGGCTTCTGTAGCTACTCTTTTTCATGCCTATTTTAATGACTGGAAAAGAGATAATGAAAAGCGCAAAAGTATTGCGACACAAAAAAAGGTAAAAATTAAACCTGATATTCCCAAAATAGATCAACTTATTTACTCGATTAATGAACTTGTAGAGTCCCTGGGTTTTAAAGGAAGATTTGCAGCTTTTATAATTGTATATATCGATACAGTTACAGGAAAAACAAGATTCTGTAATGCCGGAGATAATCTGGTTCATATCTATAAGCAAAGCAAAGAAAGCATGGAGATACTGACTATACCGGAAGCTCCGGCTGCCGGGGTTTTTCCTAACGACATGGTGGAGATGACGGCTGGTTTCCAGGTAATACCCCATCAGATGGACCATGGAGACGTATTGTTCCTGTTTACTGATGGTATAGAAGAGGCTCAGCGCCATTTTAGAAATTCTGAGTCAGAAATTATTTTGTGTCAGGATGAGGATCATGACAAGAATGATAAAGAGAAGGAGTCTACTCATTCCCATGGCGAAGATTTTGAGGAGTTCGGTATTCCCCGAATGCATGATATTATTAAGTCAGTCATAAACAGGGATAAATATGAACTTTATAAATACCACAATGAATATGCTGATGAGACGTTTACTTTTGATTTCAGTAGTTGTGAGGGCACTTTTAGTGAGTCAATATTTGCCTTACTGGCAATAGAAAGAATCTATAGACTCTATCCTAATCCTTCTGCTGGTACTGGAGATAGAATTAGTGTAGATGCAAAAGTTCTTGAATTTATGGAAGAACATTTTGTCCAGTTTGATCGATATTTCCATAATCGTCTTGAAGAGATGGAAGATGGAAGTTACATAACATTCACTCACACTAAAGAAGATGAGCAGTTTGATGACCTTACCATACTTGGAATAAGAAGGAAGTAGTTTTTATGAACACTCCCTTCTTTTACTGTGAAAACTGCAGCAGGGAAGTTTCTTCCGGAATGAATGTTTGTCCGGGATGCGGACAGGAATTCTCTTCTGTACGTTGTCCTGCCTGTGGTTTTACAGGAGCACCGGAACTTTTTAAAAAGAGCTGCCCTGAGTGCGGCTATGTGGGTGAAGATGTAATAGATGAAG
>CBDVAD010000339.1:0-4338 GCA_965371875.1 uncultured bacterium | reverse complement strand
GCTTCTGTTTTAATGAGTACCCGATCACTGAGCGGCTTAATTTTCATTATTTCCTCCGAAAGTTTATTTAAAAGTTTATTAGCAAGTAATTGTTTATTCAAGGAGAATATAAACATGAATAGAAAGATCGTCAAGCATAAAAGAAGAACAAAAGTGATTCTAATTTTGACAAATGTTTAGGGGAATCACAACAAAGCTGCTAAGTTAATTTTCTATAAAATAAAATTGCCTTAATAACTTGCCTTTCCGTAGTTTGCTTTGTATTTTGAATTGGTGGGGAGCAGGTATGGAGAATTGGAAAACTGATTTTTTTAAAGGAAAAAAATGTATAATCAGCAAAGATCTTAAAGGTGCCCTTGAGTACCTGCATCGTTCAATAAAGAAGTGTCCTGTTGAAAATGATGTAGACCTAGCTGATTTATTTTTTCATCTGGGTGTGGCATTTAAAAAACTGGGTTGTATAATTCCTGCTGTAAGAAGCTGGGATGCTTCCATGTGTGCTGACAAAGGAGGCCAGGCAGCTACTCTTCTTCAGCAGATATTTCCTGGTGAGCGTCTCACAACGGACAGGAGCTATTTCTATCTTATACAGCTTTCCGCCTATCTAAGCAGGAAGAGATCCGGAAAAATTGATTCGGAAGCAGAAAAAGATATGATAATTGATCTGATATCAATGTATTGGGAGGAAATTGTTGACTCCGGTATATTAAAGGGACAATGTCAGTCTGAAAAGATCCTTATTTTTAAAGACATTGTTATAGATTTCCCCTATGTAGACATAAATTTAGATGTTCCAATTACAGATTATAAGAATACGGGTCAAATTATACCTTTTAGAACAAAGTAAGAGGTTCTCATTTAATCCTTTGCTATAAAAATATTATATTAACAATAAATATGTACTGCTGATATAATGTCATTTGAGCTTTTAAAACAGTCCCGATTCAGTAAGATTAGATTTAGGGCTGGAGTTGAAAATATATCTGACAAAAACAGTAAGGGTTATTTTGGCACACTTATCAGGATAATTTATGAGTGTGTGTTATTTTGACTCAGGTAATGCTATTAATAGTTAAGCTATTAGATATATAAAAATTACTAATAAGTTAAATCATTGACAGGAAAAGAGTTATCTGTGTGTTGAGAATGTTGGCATGGTTTTTGCATTATATTAAGTACTTACTTGGGAGGACAATATGCCAGCAAAAAGCAGAATTTATTCAGAGAGATCTCCATATGATGATGAAAACATACTTTCCATTTATTTAAAAGAAATAAATAAGATAGATCTTCTAACAAGAGAAGAAGAAAATAGATATGCAAGAGATGCAGCCAAGGGTGATCCTGAGTCGATTGAAAAATTGATTAAGGCTAATCTCCGCTTTGTTGTAAACGTTGCAAAGAAGTATCAAAAGCAGGGTCTGCCTCTTTCTGATCTGATCAATGAGGGGAATATTGGTCTGATGAATGCAATAGAAAGATATGATGTCGACAAGGGATATCATTTTATATCTTATGCAGTGTGGTGGATACGACAGGCTATTTTAAAAGCTATATGCGAAAAATCCAGAATGATCCGGCTTCCACTGAACAGAGCCAACGAACTTGTACAGATTCAAAAAGCCAGTAAAGCTCTTCAGGGTGAAAAGGGAGAAGATCCTGATATTTCTGAAATTGCCCGGGCAACAAATATGAAAGATGAACATGTTATCAGTCTAATGAATATATCCCGTGATCTTATTTCATTGGAAACACCTGTATATGCTGAAAAGGGAAACAGCCAGCTGTCTGATTTTATTGAAGATGAAGACTATATGGCACCTGATGA
Source organism: uncultured bacterium (assembly GCA_965371875.1). Classification (GTDB taxonomy): domain Bacteria; phylum Spirochaetota; class Spirochaetia; order B11-G9; family B11-G9; genus JAJRQE01. Next base: position 2,510 of record CBDVAD010000339.1, on the reverse strand, counting down.
TATTGCTATAGAGAACTCATTAAAAAATGATATAAATACTATTCTTGCTACACTTAGTGAGAAAGAGTCAAAAATAATACAGTATCGTTACGGTCTTAATGGTCATACACCTCTTTCCCTGAAGGATATTGGTGATAAGTACAATCTTACAAAAGAACGTATCAGACAAATTGAGAAAAAAGCTATTAAAAGGCTGCAGCATCCTTCAAGGAGTCAGCATCTGGAAGCTTACACTGCATAAAAAGTAATTTATAGAATTGCCTGTATGTCATCTATCTTGACATACAGGTTTTTTTTTTATAGTTTAACAGGTAATCAATCAAAATAATAAAGCATTATAATAAAAGAAGATAAGCGGAGGAATTATTTTTTATGGCTAAACAAAAAGCTAAACAAAAACTGGTCTATTTTTTTGGCGGCGAGAAAACGGAAGGTAACGCTACAATGAAAGACCTTCTTGGTGGAAAAGGTTCAAACCTTGCAGAGATGACAAATATCGGAGTGCCTGTCCCTCCTGGTTTTACAATTTCAACAGAAGTTTGTAAGGCCTTTAATGACAATAACAGAAAATACCCTGCAGAACTGGATGATCAGTTACACTCTAATTTAAAGAAACTTGAAAAGTTAATGGGTAAGAAACTTGGAGATGAGGGTGATCCTCTTCTGGTATCTGTAAGGTCAGGTGCAGCAGTGTCTATGCCTGGTATGATGGACACCGTTCTTAACCTTGGTTTGAATGATGTCTCTGTAGAGGGCCTGTCTTCAAAATCAGGTAATGAACGTTTTGCATGGGATGCATACAGACGTTTTATCCAGATGTTTGGAAATGTAGCAATGGGTCTGGAACTTGATGTATTTGAAGATATTCTTACTGATCTTAAAATTAAGAAGAAAGTAGAAGATGATACTGACCTGACAGGTTCTGACCTTAAAGAACTTGTTGGCCTTTATAAAAAAGCATATAAAGCTAAGCTTAAAAAAGATTTTCCTCAGGACCCAATGGATCAGCTTAGAGCATCAATTGGTGCTGTTTTTGGCTCATGGAACAATGATAAGGCTGTGAAGTATAGAAAATTAAATGATATTCAGAATTTAATTGGAACTGCTGTTAATGTTCAGTCCATGGTTTATGGAAACTTTGGTGATACTTCCGGAACAGGTGTATGTTTCTCCAGAGATCCATCCACTGGTAAAAAAGTGTTCTACGGGGAATTCCTTATGAACGCTCAGGGTGAGGATGTTGTTGCCGGTATTAGAACTCCTCTTAAAATTGATGGTCTTAAAAAAGTCAACAAATCTGCTTTTGAAGAACTTGTTTCTATTAAAGATATGCTCGAGGCGCATTACAGTGATATGCAGGATATGGAGTTTACTATTGAATCGGAAAAACTCTTTATTCTTCAGACCAGAAATGGAAAAAGAACAGGTGCAGCTGCAGTAAAAACTGCAGTAGATATGGTTGCTGAAAAGATGTTAACAAAGGAAGAGGCTGTTATGCGTGTTTCTCCTGATCAGCTTGATCAGCTTTTCCATCCAATGATCGATCCTAAATTTCGAAAGGATCTTACCGTTCTTGCAAAGGGTCTTAATGCATCACCTGGTGCTGCATGCGGTCAGATTGTTTTTTCTGCAGATGACGCTGAAGCATGGGTAAAAGATGGTAAAAAAGTACTTCTTGTAAGAAAAGAAACTTCCCCTGAAGATATTGGTGGTATGGATGCAGCAGAAGGTATTCTTACCTCCACCGGTGGTATGACAAGTCACGCTGCTGTTGTTGCCCGTGGTATGGGAACTCCCTGTGTCGCAGGTTGTAAAGATGTTGTTGTTTCCGGCAAAACCATGTCTGTAAACGGTAAGAAATATAAAGAAGGCGCTCTTGTCACTATTGACGGAACAACTGGTGAAGTTTTTGAAGGCGAAGCAAAACTTATAAGCCCAAAAATTACAAAAGATCTTGAATTATTCCTTGGATGGGCAGACGAAATACGACTAAAAGCTAAAAGAGACGGAATTAAAGAAAAAGGTTTTAAAGTCAGAACAAATGCTGATCAGCCTGAAGATGCAAAAGTTGCAAGAAAATTAGGTGCTGAAGGTATTGGTCTTTGTAGAACTGAGCATATGTTTTTTGAAGCAGAGAAACTGGAACTCTTCCGTGAAATGATTGTTGCAGCAGATCTTGATGCAAGAAAAGCAGCACTCAAAAAACTTCTTCCTATGCAGAAAAAAGACTTTGTAGGTATTTTTAAAGCCATGAACGGTCTTCCTGTAACTGTAAGGCTACTTGATCCTCCACTACACGAATTCCTTCCTAATAGTGCAAAGGATATAAAGGAACTTGCTGTTAAGCTTGGAATTAAGCCAGCAGAACTTGCTAAAAAGGTAGAAAGCCTTCATGAAATGAATCCAATGCTTGGGCATAGAGGATGTCGTTTAGGAATTACCTATCCTGAAATCTATGATATGCAGGTTGAAGCAATTATGAGTGCGGCCTGTGAAGTTGCAAAGAAAAA
>CBDVAD010000338.1:0-4345 GCA_965371875.1 uncultured bacterium | reverse complement strand
TGTATCTTAGGCAAATCGTCGCAGGGTAGAGCAGTTGGCAGCTCGTCGGGCTCATAACCCGGAGGTCACAGGTTCGAGTCCTGTCCCTGCTATTAAATAACTCCTTCCAATGGAAGGAGTTATTTTTTTATCCACACCCATCAAAAATCAACCTCTTTTACCCATGTAGGAAAAACTGTAGCAAGACACTGGATATAGGTGGGATTAAACTTTTTTTAACTATTTTTCAGAAAAACAGGCCCGTCCCGTAGTTTAATTCCATCGGGCGGGAATTTAAGCACTGCTTCGATAATAATTATGGTGTAATCCTCCTAAGATTTGCTTTTTTTTAATAATTCCAGAGGATGAATTAATTACTCCATCCGGAATTTTATTAATTCCTTGGTGAGGTCTCAAATGGTTATAGTATTTAATGTACTCTGTAACGATTTTTTGAACCTGATTCTCTGAGAAAAGCAGAAAATGATCCAGAGCTTCACGCCTGATTGTACCGTTAAATCTCTCAGTATAAGCATTCATGTTTGGTGCTGAAGTACTGATATTGACTCCTTTTATACCGTACCAGCTATAATCAATTGATGTAAATTGAGGGGCATTATCATAGATCAGTGTCTTCTTTTCCTGAAACTCCTCAGAAAACAGCTCAATTCTCTGTTTAACAAACTCCCTGCAAGGATTTTCTGTTAAATCATACCGGACGATCTTACGTGTTTTCAGTTCCAGTATGATAAGAAGGTAGAATCTCTTACCAAGTAGAGTATCGATTGTCATAAAATCCATTCCAAACAATGAGTTCCAATGAGATTTAAGGAATTTCTTCCAGCTACCAGTGGGTTGAATCTTACCTTCCCTTCTGAAAGTCTGAATAATCTTATTAACAGTTGTATGGTGGATATCTATGTCTAATTTCTTCAGCTCATCAGAAATTCTTCTACATCCCCATAATGGATTGTCTGTTTTCATTTCCAGTATTAGTTTCTTGAGTTCAGCTGAGACAGGCTTGCGGCCTCGTTTCTTATGCTTGAAAGACCATCTTTTCTTTATAAATCGACGTTGCCATGCCAGGAGAGTTTCTGGCTTGACAATTGTTAGATGAGAAATTGCTCTTTTCGAGAGAGAAACAATCAGTGATAAGCAGAAACGATCAGAGTGATTTGACAGAATTTTCCGGCTCTGTAGGCTAAGATGCCGCTTCATAATCTCATTTTCTTTCTTTAACAGGAGTAGAGTAAAAATGACATCCTGTCTCTTCTTGAAAATGATAGAAAACAATGTTTTTAGTAGACTTACAACGAAGTTGAACATATTTATATTATCGGAATGTAGAAATATTTCGTCATTATTGAGGCCGACAGAATAAAACTACACCACGAGTTAAAAGATGGGATGTCAAAGGAATTGTGGTGTTATTCACCTATTTTGTGGTATTTTATCACGGAACAAGCTATTAAATGACTATCAGAAGAAATCTCCACCTAATGATAACATTGTGACAATTAGATACACATTTGCCATTTAGTTTTCTACTGCCACAATGAACACAATCACAAGTTTAATCGGGTGAGAATGTTTCTTGCGCGCCTCAGTTTGGCTGGAAAATTACCGGATCTGTAAGCTTTTTTCCAATTCCTGACTATGAAGTATCCACCGAATCGGAGTGCATGGTTGCGAAAGTATTTCCTGTACCATTTATTAAAAGCTCTGTTGATAAAGCGAATCCGGAATGAGAAAAGGGAAAGAACAGACGGGAAAATGATTCGGGGAAACTGAAAAGTGATATTAACTAATATGTTCCAGAAACTCCTGAACTTATAAAAATTCCCCATGATTCTGCATACACTGTTCAACAGATCTTCAGGGGATATGTCTTCATTAGGTTCATATAGAGGAAACTGCCCATCATAATACTCCCATCCTATTTCCTCCAGCGGATAGATACAATTTTCCTTTTCCAGTCTGGCTCTGAGTTCGGTTCCTGGCAGGGGAATAGCAAGAAGAACCTGCAGAGTATCGATCTTTCCCCTTCTGATAAAGGATCGGTAGCGTCTGACTCTCTCCTTTACAGTGATCTGTTTAGCTTCATGCTTCTTTCCGGGATATCCGAATATGAACATACCGTGAATGAGAAATCCATATCGATGAAAAGTGTCAGTCCACTTGAGCATCTCTTTTGAGAGATAACCTTTTTTCATAGTAATAAGTTCTTCATCAATGGGTGATTCGTATCCTATGGCAAGTAAGTGGATTCCTGCGTCCTTCATAGCTTCCAGTAATGCGGTGTTACGGGCATCGGAAATCCGGATCTGAACCGTCATCTTAATCCTGATCCTTTTTTCCTTTCTGTAACTGGCAAGGAGCCTGCAAAATTCGATTGATTCCTTAGTATCGGCACCAAAATGATCGCTGGCTTCAAAGAACTCCCTTGCATTCCTTGTCTCCACAAGGTGGGCTACCTGGGCCATCATCCATTGAGGTGTGGCACATCTGGTTCTGTCTTTTACAGCGCAAAATTCACAGTTACTGTTGCAACCCCTGGTTCTGGCTATTGGATAGATTTTCAATCTGCCGTACCGGAAGAGACCAAAATCAGGAAAGGGGTGCATATGGAAATCGGAAATAAGCGGTCTTTCATGGGTTCGAACCACTGAACCATTTTCCTGATAAACAATGCCGGATATTTCTGAAAAGGGTGATCCGTTCCAGACAGCTGAGAGGATTTCTTTTATCGTAATTTCGCCTTCTCTGAGAACCACTATATCGATATTATTGTTGAGAGCTTCTTCAGGCATGTACTCTACATGTTTACCTCCGGCTACTATAACAGCACCCTTCTTTTTGTAAAAAGAACTGAGAAGAAACACCCTCGGAATTGTAGATGTCAGAGAGGCATAAAATCCGACCACATCTGCTGGCCGTTCGGATTGAATTTTTCCATGGTCCGGGCGGCCCTCATTGTCCCTGGGGCAGAAACGGCTGACGGAGTTGTTTTCATCAATAACTTCTACATCCCAGTTGTCCATTTTATTGGCAGAAGTTGCCACATATATGGGTCCCAGTGCAGTTATTCTGTCCGCAATCCCACTGTAGATACTGAAAGATGGAAATGCCGGGATTATAATTCTGAATAAATAGCGGTGCATAATTACCTCCTCCGATTTCTGTCGACCGGTCGAAGAGGAAAACAAATTCTGGCTTGTCGGCTACTGATAAATTATAAAATCAGGGAAATCCTTAGTCAAGGTGTTGTCATCAGTTCATAGTGAAATTCTCCCAGGCCGGTAATATGATGAAAAGCCCGGTTTTTATTACTTGTCTTATTAGAGAAAATAGATTAAAGAAGATATTATAAAGTGAATGGCTTAATTGGCCCTGAAAGGGGGATAATATATCAACACAGGATATAAGCCCTGTGTTATGGCAAAGCCATACCTCTGTAAAGTGCGTGTTCCAACCTTAAACTCCTTAGCCAGTGCTCGAATAGATGCTCCTTCTGCTCTACAGACTTGTATGCTCTCAATGGCTTTCAGGAGTTTAAATCGTACATATGCTCTTGTAGTTATTGCCAATTTGTTACCTCCAGATTTATAGTACTGGCTTTTCTGATCACTGGTTAAATGGGGATTTGTCGGTGCGAAAACGTATTGATTTTGGATGTTTCTCGCATTAAACAGCACTCCATGCACCAAACTTGTTTTTGTCTGTATTTTTTCTGTGGCCAGTAACTCCATCACCACTTAATGGTACCAAGTTTTCTTTCACCTGCCATATCTATTATTTAAAACTGTGGTATACATCTTTACACGCCCGTGCTGTAGTTTTTTTCCATTGGAGCAGCTGTTTAGCTCTAAATGGCGACTTTTTCCACATTTTACATTTTGAACTCCAAATTGAATGATTAAACTGAAATTCCCCTACGTTCCTGGACATCTGATAAACTCAAAATAGAAAAAGCACTACTTGTACATAAGAATATGTATAAAAAACAACCGATAAACATGATAAAAGGAGATAAACAGGGATAAAGATAGATACATATACTCTTGTACTAACCAAGTTTAACCCTTACACTGTAATAAGTTAGATAACTGTAGATAAAGTAAGATAAAACGTTGTGTGGTCTTCTAACCCGGAGGTCACAGGTTCGAGTCCTGTCCCTGCTATAACGAATCAAACCGATCTGGATTTTTCCGGGTCGGTTTTTTTTATTTGGTTTGAAATACCTCTGATTCCGTCATTCCCATTCTGCTATTTGAATTATATTTTTTTGGGCGTTACCCTGTATACGGGCGCAATAAATTACGCCCCTACACAGGGCCAGGCTTTTCGGGGAGGCTGTAGCACAACC
>CBDVAD010000337.1:0-4371 GCA_965371875.1 uncultured bacterium | reverse complement strand
GATCCTGTAAGTACAGTTCCAAGACAACTGTCTGATGAACAAATTGAAGCAGTAAAAGCAATTACCTCATCTGATAAAATGCTTCTCTATCTTTACGGCATAACAGGTTCGGGTAAGACTGAGGTTTTTCTCCAGGCTGCGGAAAAAGTGATTAGATCCGGTGGAAGTGTTATCTATCTTGTACCGGAGATATCTCTTACACATCAGCTTACAAGTCAGGTTAGAAACCGGTTCCATGATAGAGTTGCAGTACTTCATTCTGCGCTGACTCCCTCTCAAAGACTGGTGGAGTGGCAGAGAATCAGAAGTGGAGATGCAGTACTGATAATAGGAGCCAGGAGTGCCATATTTGCACCGGCAGTAAAACTGGGACTGATAATTATAGATGAGGAGCATGAAGGATCTTATAAATCCGGCAGGGCACCAAGATATCATGCCCGGCAGGTTGCAATGAAAAGAGCCGGTTTAACTTCCTCAAGGCTTGTTATGGGCAGTGCCACCCCCTCAGTTGAAGCTTATCAGCTTATGAAGGAGGGTAAAATCCAGCGTCTGAATCTTACCAGAAGACTCTCCGGCGGATCTATGCCCGGCAATCGAATTATTGATATGAAAGGTTCTTCCGGGCCTCTTTCCCGGGAGCTGATAGAAGAGATGAAGATTACCCATGATCAGGGAAAGCAGACAATACTTTTTCTTAACCGCAGGGGGTTTTCCTATTTTTTTCATTGTAAATCATGCGGATGGGATATGGAATGTAAACACTGTTCAGTATCCATGACATATCATAAAAATACAAACAGAATGGTTTGTCACTACTGTGGTGCCATCCACTTGCCTGTAAAAGTCTGCCCCTCCTGTAATTCTCTGGATGTCGGTTATTCAGGTTTTGGAACTGAGCTGGTTGAGGCTGAAGTGAAAAAGTATTTTCCGAATCTTAAGGTAGAGCGTATTGATTCTGATTCTGTGAAGAAAAAGGGAGTCCTTGCTAAGACCCTAAAAAATTTTCATGACAGAAAAATAGATATTTTACTGGGGACACAGATGGTAGCAAAGGGATTAAATTTTCCCGGAGTCAGACTTGTAGGAATTATTCTGGCCGACAGTGGACTTCATCTTCCCGATTTCAGAGCAGGGGAGAGAACTTTCTCACTGATTATGCAGGTTTCCGGGAGAGCCGGAAGGTACACACCCGACGGATTGGTTCTGATACAGACCTATGATCCTCACAATCCGGCTATAAGTATGGCTGCTGGTAACAAACAGGAAGAATATTACAGGGATGAGATAGAGAAGCGGAAGATGCTTGGTTTCCCACCGTTTTCGAGACTTTTCCGACTGGTATTTCGTGGAATTAATGAAAAGAATGTAATCAATTATGCAGAGAGAGTTTATACGTCCCTGGAGCAGTGGAATCTGGATAAAGTGGAAATACTTGGACCTGCAGAATGTCCTGTAAAAAAGATATCACGTAACTACAGATATCAAATTTTAATAAGAACCAATAATTTCAATGCTGCCCACGAGGCGATAGATCACCTTAAGAAGGTAGCCAATGCCTCAAACGTATACATGGAAATCGACGTAGATCCGGTGAGTCTCCTGTAGGTGCCGCCACGAGGGTCGATTTATCGACCCTCTGGGCTGCCCATTCAACCCGTAAGATAATGGATTTTTTCTTAGGGTAGGAATTTCAAGAAGGACATAATGTTCTGAACGTTGGTCGTCATACAGGGTTTGTAAATCGGCAGAAAGGGGGCTAAAATTGTTGAGGAAGAAGGGCAGCCCACAGGGTTCTGAAATCGGTAGAAAGGGGCGAAAATTGTTTAGGAGAAGGGCAGCCCACCGGGTCGATAAATCGATCCTGAGGACTGCCCCTACTTGTCGATTAACATATTTTTATGTAGTATATGTAAATGCTAAATATACTAACATTAGGCAGCGATGTATTACGAAAAAAATGTGCAACTGTCGCTGTATTTGATAAAAAACTGGAAGATCTGGCAGTAGCTATGATAGACTCTATGCACACAAATGACGGTATTGGTTTGGCAGGTCCCCAGGTTGGTGTTGAAAAAAGAATATTTGTATGCCATGTGCCTGATGATGATCCCAGAATATTCATAAATCCGGAAATTATCGGAACATCACAGGAAATTTCGCCATACGAAGAGGGATGTTTAAGTATTCCTGGTGTGTACAGTGATGTGATTCGACCTCAATCGATAACACTTCAGGCCTGGAGCCTGGAGGGGAAGCCATTCAAACTGGAAGCGGAAGGCCTTCTGGCAAGAGTTATTCAGCATGAGATTGATCACCTGAAGGGGATTCTCTTCATCGATCATCTAACTGAAAAAAAACGTCTCCGGGTACTTTCTTTATACGAAAAACGTCAGAGTAAAAACAAATAATGCGTATAGTTTTTGCCGGATCTCCTGAGATTGCAGTTCCTTCTCTTGTCAGTGTATCTTCAGAATATGATGTAGTCGGAGTTCTTACAAATCCGGATAAAGTAACTGGCCGGGGCCGGAAATTAATATCCAACCCTGTTAAGTCTATGGCTGTAGAGCTGGGATTAAAAATAATTGAACCTTATAGCCTTGGCAGTGATGCTCGCAGTGAAATAGAAGAGCTAAATCCTGATATTCTGGTAGTATTTGCATATGGACGGATTTTTGGTCCAAAATTTCTTTCTCTTTTCCCCCTTGGCGGAATAAATGTCCATCCCTCTCTTCTTCCCCTTTACAGAGGGAGCTCACCTATTCTTACAGCAATTCTGAATGGCGATAATAAAACAGGAATTACTGTTCAGAGGGTAAATCTTGAGATGGACACTGGTGCAATACTTAATCAGCAGCCTCTTACCCTTTCAGGAAAAGAAACTACAGAAAGTCTTAGTGAACTTGTCTCAGTTAAAGGATCAGAATTATTGATAAAAACCTTAAAAGAGATTCAGTCAGGTCTGGAAACAGAAAGAGAGCAGGGTGAACAGGGTATTTCTTATTGCAGCAGGATTGTAAAAGAAGATGGACTAATAGACTGGAATGTTAGCGCAGTTGAGATTGATCGAAAAATTCGCGCATATACTCCCTGGCCAAAGGTTTATACACAATTTAAAGAGAAGACTTTAATGCTCCTGGAAGGAGATGTTTTTACTAAAGAAACAGATCTGTCCGGGGAACCAGGAAGAGTACTTGGATTTGACAAAAGTGATGGAATTCTGATACAAACAGGAAATGGTATTCTGGCAGTCAGGTCTTTACAACTTCAATCAAAAAAAGCCAATGACTGGAAATCATTTATCAATGGAACACAGAACTTTATCGGTTGTGTTCTTGGAGGCGTATAATGAACAACTTTTTTAAGGGATTTAGCAGAAAGAAAATAACAGAACCGGACCCTGAAAAGAAGTTTCTGAATATGATTATTTATTCGTCCCTGGGTGCAGTTGCCTTAATGCTTGTAATTGCCATGATTACCTTTGTAATCACTCTTGACAGCAAGGAACTTACTATGGTTCCTGATATGAACGGTATGGATCTGGCAAATGCTATTATTGATCTTCAGGATAGAGCGCTGTATGCAGAAGTTCAGTTGCGCTTTTCCAGTAATATGTCCGATAAGGGTACTATTTTAGGGCAGGATCCTAAAAAAGGAACCCTTGTTAAGGCAGGAACAAGAGTTCTTCTTAAAGTCAGTAAAGGTGCTTCTATTGAAAAACTACAGGATTATAAGGGTTGGAATTTAATTGAGCTTGAGAACCATCTTAAAAGTCTAGTTACAAGTTACGGACCTCTGCTAAAACTGAAAAGGCCGTATATCTATGTATTTAATGAAGAACAACCAGGAACCATACTTGAACAGAAACCCATTCCCGGTACTGAAATTACTATACTTACAGATCTTAGTATTGTAGTCAGTAAAGGTCCTGAGGGTTCTCTAACACTTGTTAGGGATTATGAAGGAACAGGGTGGCAGAGGGCACTTCAACTTGCAATTGCTGATGGATTTCCATTTACAATTTCATCGAGACAAGTTCAAAGGGGAGAAGTTCCCGGAATGGTAATCAGCCAGAGTCCTTCTGCAGAATCCCAGGTTCCTTCCGATACTGTGAGACAGATTTATATTACTGAACCTGTGGAGATTGAACAGGGATATATTTTTGGAATTTTAGAGAAAGAGCTTCCTGTTTATCCTGTAAAAATACCTGTTGAGGTAAAATCTATAACTCCCGGCGGAGTCGAAACTACTTTGGCAAAGCTGTATCATTCAGGTGGTTTACTTACTGTTCCATATATTGTAGCTGATGGTTCAACTCTTACCGTATCTATAAATGGTGAGGAGAAAATCAGAGAGGTTGTGAGGTCTTTGACA
>CBDVAD010000336.1:0-4386 GCA_965371875.1 uncultured bacterium | reverse complement strand
AATAGTTACCATCATTGGAAATAAATGGATATACTGTGTCGACAAATATAATTTCTGAACCGACAGCAGTACTGTTTCTTGCATTATCGTATCCTTTAACCTTTAAAGTATGAATACCTTCCGAAAGACCTTCTGTAGGAGTAAATGCAGTAATATTAGTTTCAATATAACCAGTTTGTCCTGTTGGATCATAACTGTCCCAGTCAGGAATGGCTGCAAAACTAACTCTGTAAAAATTCGCACCACTCAGTGCTGTCCAGGACCATTCAGGTTGGTATGTTGTACTGTAATAGTTGTTCACAGTTACAACAGGAGCAGCTCCTGCAGGAGTACCAGGCGCTGTTACATCCCAGATAAGATTAACAGAATCAAAAGAGCTGTTTCCTGCAGCATCCGTAACTGTTACTTTAAGAGTATAATCACCCTCAATATCCGCAGACAATGTTGGAGCTTCAACAGAAAAATCGGAAAAGACAACAGTGCCGGGACCACTGACCTGTTCCCACAAGTAAGTGGCAATAGGATTTGTATCAGAATAAGTACCTGTTTGCTGAGTAGGTGAATTAATCTCAAGCTGATCAGTAAGGTAAAAACTTATATCAGGCGCTGTAAGATCGAGTATTATAGTATCGTATATAGGTACGGGCACCAAAGGAAGACCAACAAAATCTCTAACTTCAACCCCTATATTTTTAACTCCATCACCTATAGATAACTGGACGGCCATGGAAGGAATCCAAACACCCCATTCCAAATCAGCATCCCCGTCTTCATCCAGAGGGTCGAGTTCAAGAGCTGTACCATCGACTATAACTCTCATTTTTGCCAGACCGCTGGTTGCATCTATTGCATTAGCAGTCAAATTTACCATTCTATCAGAATCATTTGTGTAAGCAGCATCACTGTCAATATAAACACCATTCATAATCGGATCTGTTGTATCCAGACTCAATTTCAGTCTGTAGGGTGTTTCTGTTTCATTGGATGCCGCATCCATAAATTTATAATATATGTACTTGTGTCCATCTCCAGAAGATAGTGTCCATGCTTTTGTCGTTGAATATGGTTCCCAAACAGCTGCATCTTCAAATGCAGGAAGAAGTATGTCGTTATTATCACCCCATATTAACATACCATAAGGAGCATTATATGTATCAGTGGCAAAAATTGATAATATAGCTGAAACATCATTCGTTGCAGTATCTGTGGGGTGTTTGACTGGAAAATTATCTGTATCTAATAAAATTGTACCAACAGGAGGATCATTATCAATAGCATCTCCTGTCCTGAAAAACCAGGAATATTCACTCTCAAGATAATTGCCTGCAGCATCTGTTGCTGTGGCTTCCAGATAGACCATATAATCTACACCCTGCTGTAACTCCAGACCAGTAAGAAGGGCGGTATTATCCGGATAAATACCATTACTATCAACAATTAGGTATTGAACAGCTACTCCTTCAATTCTTGTAGAGCCTTCCATTAAATAAAAATTACCATCTACACCATCTGCTGTAATTCTTATCGTATTCGGGTTCATTTCTTCAGAAAAGGATATAGATACTATACCTCCATTCGAAGGATAGTCAGATGAATTATTTTCCGGAGAAGTAGCTGTTATTGTAGGTGCTTCCACTTCATAATCAATATTATCAGATGCGAGCAAAGATTTATTACCAAACGAATTACGAACTTCTGCCTCAAAGTAGAAAGTTCCGAAAACTCCCGGTACTACTGGAATGACAATGTCCTCAACTGTCCCGCCTCCATCAGTGAGCTCTATCCATGAACTCCAGTCAATATCACCAACTGCTCTGTAATGAAACTCCATTATACCTATAACACCTTCAGCATTTATCGCTGAAATATCAAGTAAAACTGTATCTTTATTTGTTGCTGACCGGCCATAGTCAATTCTAAAGTGAATAACCTGTGGTAATTCAGATGGCGGAGCTTCCTCAGTAGTAAAGTCCCATGAAAACTCATCAGACATGGGATTACCGTCTATATCCAGAATTACCGATTTTGCTGTAATTGTATAAATAGTACTATAGGAGAGATTCGAACTCGGATTAAAAGCTATAGTATCATTGGAGACAGAATATGTTCCGGATACTGCATTTCCATCTGAATCTTTGGTTATAAAAGTGGAGCTATTAACACTGGAAGATTCTATCTGCTTGGTAAAAGTAATAAGAACATCATCCATATCTACAGGAATACTGACAGCGTTAGCTGTTGGATATATACTCACAACAGATGGAGGCGTTACTACAATAGTAACTTCCTCATCAATAGTATCAACCAGATTATTCGGACAACCGACCATAAAAAAGACAATCAATCCTATTAAAATTTTAAGTATATTCTGCTTTTTCCAGTGCTTCATGTTAACTCCCTCTTATTCTTCTTCTGCCCAAAGGGTTGTTCCCTTGGATTTAGCAGAAGATGCTCTGCCTGCAATGCTCGATTCGTTACCCATATAGGCATATTCGGCTGCCAGTTCAGGAGCCTGCTCCTTTAGCTGTACATATCTTTCTTCAGCCTGCTGGTATTCCTCCAGTTCATACTGGGTCCTGGCAACAGCGGCAAGAACTTTTGAGTTAAAGGGATCAAGTTTCTCAGCTTTCTGATACCATACAAGAGCATCATCTGAATCCTCATTAAGAAAATAAATATTACCAAGGTTTATAAGAGGGGAAACATAGGATGAATCCATTCTGATCGCTTTCTTAAACTGGATTGTGGCTTCTTCATACTGTCCATATCTCGCATACAGAACACCAAAACGATTTCTAAGTCTTGCTGTATCACTGCCACCTGATATCTTATCTTCGAAATAACTAACCTTAGGAAGAATTTCCCTGTCAATAAAAATCTGAAGATTTTCATCATAACTTGCAAGGATTAAATCCTTTGCAGGGAAAAGAAGAGACAAGGCCTGTCCAGGAATTGCAACGGGCTCGTAAAACTCCCATGCCTGATGAACAGGGTACATCAATGCATTAGCATGTACAACATTTTCTCTCCATTCTTTTGCTCCAATCTTCCATGCTTTGAGAAAGCCATCTGTTATTAATGTAATCTCCATAGGAACCCATGTTTCGTCATCGATAAAAATAAAATCATCGGTATTTGTAAAAACATTTCTGGCCTGGCTTTCGGGCATATCCAGAGAGAAAGCCATAAAGATATGACCTGGAATTGTTACAAATGATGTTTTTATTCCTACTGCCTCAAGAAGAGCGGAAAAGAGAATTGATAAGTCATCACAATCTCCGGCACGATAGGTCAGGGACTGAGCAGGAAACTGAAGATAATCAATGAACAGTTCATTTTCTATGGCTTCAATGTAGGATGACTGAGGATCTATTACGTAATTCATACCATAAAGACGCAGAGTTTCGAAAATACCCATAGCAATTCTAAAATTCAGATTGATAGGATTATTTCCCTGTTCGCGAATTATCCCTGCGGTATTTTTAGCAAATAGAAGAACTGTTGAATCCTTGGCAGTAACAAAAGAAGCAGCTTTTCTGTCATCATCCCACATCATGGAATTACGGTCATATATTCGCAGGGTATGAGGAGTTGTTGTAGTAAACCTTTCCCCAAGATAGGTATACTCGGTAATGATACTGGCTGAAACCTTGGTGCTTTCTGTTAACTGCATAACACTGTTTGTAAAGAGAGCATTTAACTCTACATTCATACTCTCCCCCCTTTTAAGGACAGGAAACTCAGCGCTTAGTTTAGGCTCTTCCATATACTGATTCACATCAAAATAGACTTTTACATCTGTAATAGTACTGTTCTCTCCATTTATTACTGTAACAGAACCAAGGGAATGATCATCATAATGGCCATAAAAAACAGGAAAAACTGGATCAAACTCTATATCATCTACCTTTACCTTTGTTCGATTATCTCCTCCACTCAGATGAAATACTGTACCCAGAGTAACGCTGGCACCCTGATAAAGATCTGTATATGTACCTGTTGCTGTTTCATACCCGAGAAAATACTTGTACCCGGCACCTGCTGCCAGAGTTAAGCCGGGAGAAATGTCCCAGGAAAGATCAACACTTCCACCTGCATATGGATTTGAGCCGGGATCTGATTCGGGATACATCCCGACATACCATCCAAGTTCTGCTCCGGCAGATAAACTGAGGACATCTCCTATTCGAAGATTAAGACCTGAACCAAAACCAGCAGAAATAACTGACAGAGTCTCTGCCTGTGTTGGAAACAGACTGTATCCAAGACTGCCGTTAAAATAAAATAAAGGTAAATTCGGAGGAATATATTGAAGATTAAAAGACATTGATCCACCGGGTTTAAATGGAGCATCTTCATTAAAGACAGAACTCTTTTCACCAATTG